>JAJTBH010000160.1 GCA_021287005.1 Anaerolineae bacterium | reverse complement strand
GAATCCGTGGGCCGGGTTGTTTTTGGCAATCCATACCTTTGCCGTCAAATATACCTCGGTAATATATCTTGAAGCATTACCTCTATTTTTAAGCTTGACTTCGGTATATTTATTTTACCGATATATTAATAACAAAACCGAAAACGTTTTTGCCGGTAAACGCTGGTGGATGTTATCGGCGGTTGCATTGGGGTTGGCGGTTGCCTCAAAATATCTTTATGGACTTGTCGGCGCCGCCATAGCCATGTATTACGGGACTTTATTATTGCTTAAAAAAGAGAAAAATTGGAAGGTTCTTTTGTTATGGGGCGTTATGTCGATCGCGGCCTTTTTTGTCGCAGACCCGGTTTTATGGACCAATCCCATCCAGGCAATTTCGCGCTCCATTGGATTTCACTTTAATTATTCGGGTAGCGATGCAGTGGTTAATTCAAAAAATTACCCATTCTGGCAACCCCTGGTCTGGTTATCATTATCCATACCTCAACATAACCTGAATTTGATGCCATTTTTTGTACATGTTAATAACTTCTGGATAACACTCGACAGCCTTATAGTTATTCCGGCGATAGCGGGCCTCTATCGATTGTTTAAAAAGTATCCTTTGTATTTCGTATGGCTGGTTTTAGGTCTGATATGTTTATTGATCTGGAAAGTGAAATGGCCGCAATACATCCTGTTGATCATTGTGCCTTACTGCCTGGCGGCTGGTCTGGGAATTGAATGCATCATACAACAATGTCGGGGTATGGCAAATAAACTTTGGAATAAAATAGCCCAGTAACGGGCTATTTTATTCCACTTTTTTAGCTGGATTTAGATTTGTTTTAAGTAATTAATCAACAACCGGATACCAAAACCGGTTGGGCCTGCCGGGCAGTAGGGCATATCTTTGGCGACATCCCCGGTTCCGGCAATGTCAAGATGGGCCCATCGCGTGCCATCCTCGATAAATTGTTTGAGGAAGATGCCGCCCATAATGGTGGAAGCTTCACGCGGTCCTGAATTGCGCATGTCGGCTTCATGGCTTTTGATTAATTCATTATATTCTTCGTCGAGCGGTAGCTGCCAGAGACGTTCATAAGTCTGTTCGCCGGATTTCAGCAGCGCCCGGCAAAGCTCATCATCATTTGCCAGAATCCCGGCGCGGACGTGACCTAAAGCAATAATAACACCGCCGGTCAACGTGGCCATATCGATTAAAGCGGCCGGTTTAAAGGTTTTTTGGGTAAAAGTGAGGGCATCGGCCAGAATCAAACGCCCTTCGGCGTCGGTGGAGACTATTTCAATGGTTTTGCCGGACATGGAGGTTAAAATATCATCCGGGCGGTAAGAACCGCCGGAGATCATGTTTTCGGCGGCCGGAATGACGCCTACCAGCGGTTGCGGCAATTTCAGGCTGGCCGCGGTTATTAATGTGGCCAGCACGGAAACACCGCCGGCTTTGTCATATTTCATACCCAGAATATGTTCGGTGCTCTTCAGTGAATAACCGCCGGTATCGAAGGTGATGGCTTTGCCGACCAGCGCAACAGGCGCTTTAGCGGTGCTGCCACCCTGACCGGGATATTCGAGAACAATCAGGCGGGAAGGGGTTTTGCTGCCTTTGCCGACCGCCAACAGAGCGCCGGCTTTCATTTCCTGTAATTGGGCTGAATCATAGACGGTACACTTTAATCCATATTCATTTGCCAGATCTCTCGCCAGTTCCGAGAGCGTTTCAGGGTTGATCACATTGGCCGGTTCGTGGATAATCTGGCGCGCGAGATTAACAGCATAACAGGTTTTTTCAATGTCACTCAACATGGACGATAAACCGGCCGGTTCTTTGGATAGCAGATAAAGATTAACTAAATTTGCAGGTTTGTTTTTTCGATATTTAACAAACTGGTAGCTGCCCAACAACAAACCTTCACAGAACCCGGCCAGGGCGTTGTTTCCACCCGGCGAGCTGATGGAATCAGCGTCGATTAGCGCGGAAGATACTTTATTGTCGACCAGCCAGCGGGCCAACAGCCCTCCTGTTTGACGGAGAGTCTCGGGCGTGGCTTTGGCGGGCAGTCCGGTGGATACGATTAAACGAATTTCTCCGTTATCCGCGCGGTTTACAATGAGGCTGCCTGCGGACTTGCCTGGTTCGCCGAGGGCGGCCTGTTCGCTGCCGGGTTGTAAAATGACGGTGATCGGTGAACCGGAGGGTTTTTCACGAACAACCGAGATGGATAGGGTTTTTACGGGTTCAAAATCTTTAATGTTCATAAGTCTCCTGATTGATTATCAGGCGCTGAAATTTCCCAAAGAATAATTTCGGGCGGGCATAAAAAGCGCACACGCGGTGCGGCAGCGCCTTCCAAACCGATTCCACGGGAAATATAAAGCACCATCTGATTCATTAAATAACGACCGGCTTCAAAACGTTTGTTATATAAAGAGCCGGTGAATAACGCGCCGATTAAAGGCAGCCTTACCTGGCCGCCGTGTGTGTGCCCGGAAAGCTGTAAATCGACCGGCATTTCAGAGGCTTGCGGAGCCAGATCGGGGGTATGGTATAAGAGTATTTGCAGGTTACTTTGAGGAACCAGCAGTTTTTTTAGCGTGGGGGCATCCTGATGAGGGCGGTGGGTACAGGTGATGCCCACGATGCCGATTTGATTACCCTCGTAATCCAGTTTGACATTTTCATCCTTCAGCCAATGCACTGATAATCCGGCGAGGATATCAGTCACAATCTCGGGATAATCCACGGCCGGACTGCCGGTTACAACATAAACACCCAGGGGAGCCTGCCATTCGCTGACGATCTTGCGGGCGGCCTGCATGGCCGTGGGCTCTTCACGGTAGGAGAGGTTAAGAAAATCACCGCTGAATAAAATTAAATCGGGAGCGAGTTGTTTGATTAGTTGATTTAATAACTCTTCGCGGCGGGTAATTCTTTCAATATGTAAATCGCCCAGGTGCAACAACCGCAAGGGGCGTGAGACCGGTTTAAAATTGAGTGGTTTTAAAACCTGGCGAGTCACATGGATGCGATGCGGTTCAACCCAGAAACCATAGATTACCAGGCCCGTACCGATGAACTGTGCGATTAACATCAACGGAGCAGGCAAAAAAGTAAAAATCAACCGCAAAACCATCAGAACCACGGAGGGTGGTTTTGCGGGGCCGTAGGAGCGTTTAAACACTGGCAGCAAATACAATAATAACCAGTCTGAAATAAAGAAAAAGGCCAACGCAATGGTTAGAGGCCAATTGCCCCAAAAGCGTAAATGAGCGATTGTGGCGAGCAGAATGAGGTAAAGGGCTGTAGGAATATGTTCCAATTCACCCAGAGAAAACAAGATTATATCAAAGGGGTTGCCGGTTTCACCCGGAAAATATTTTCGTTTTGAAAAGTCGTCAGCGGCCATCCATGATCCTTTATTGGTTTAATCCCCTTTATTATAATCTCTGGCTTCTCCTTCGGCAAAATTTCAAGATTTCCGCTTGCTTAATCAGAATATATATTCTATAATCAAAAAGGATTTACTCACGGGCTTTTAGTCCTCACCCAACCCTCCCCCGGCAACAATTGGAATGGGGCAAATTGGCAGACGGGATTAGCCGATTTTTTGGGGTGTGTAGATCGATCAAAATTTGGTTTTTATCTGTTATTTTTATTCGACACCGGGAAAAAACATCAATTCGATCTTATTTTAGTTGTTTGATATAATAATCGTTTGCCTGTCAGGACAGCAGGTGCGGAAAAACGTGCAATTAATGCACAATTTAAGGTGTGACTATGACTCAAAATGTAATTAAAGTAATTGGCGCCCGCCAGCATAATCTTAAAAATATTACCGTTGAAATTCCTCGAGACAAGCTGGTGGTAATTACCGGATTATCCGGTTCCGGCAAATCTTCACTGGCTTTTGATACCATTTTTGCCGAAGGCCAGCGGCGTTATGTTGAATCATTATCGGCTTATGCCCGGCAATTTTTAGGCCAGATGGAAAAACCCGAAGTGGATGCCATTGAAGGCCTCTCTCCGGCGGTTTCAATTGACCAGAAGGCTACGTCGCGCAATCCGCGCTCAACAGTGGGAACGGTAACCGAAATTTACGACTTCCTGCGTTTGTTGTTTGCCCGAATCGGCGTGCCACACTGCCCGGTCTGCGGGCGAGAAGTTACGCGCCAATCGTCACAAGAAATTGTGGACTCAGTGGAGAAATTGCCGGATGGAAGTAAATTAATCATCCTGGCGCCGGTGGTGCGTGGCCGTAAAGGTACTTACCAGGCCGTTTTTGACGAGATTCGCAAGGCCGGTTTTGTGCGCGTGCGCGTGGATGGCATTATCTACAACCTGGATGAAGAAATTAACCTCGATCGTTACAAAATTCATAATATTGAGGCGGTTGTAGATCGCCTGGTATTGGGATCATATGCCGATGAAACCGAAAAACAGGCCGCCCGTTCGCGGTTGACCGACTCGATTGAAACCGCGCTAAAAGTGGGTGAAGGATTTGTGACCGTGCAAAATCTTGCAGTGGAGCCGGCGGTAGACTTACAGTTTTCGGAACACCTGGCCTGCCCTGAACATGGCGTGAGCCTGACCGAAATTGAGCCGCGTACTTTTTCATTCAACACTCCGCATGGCGCCTGCCCGGACTGTCAGGGATTGGGCAGCAAGCTGGAAATTGACCCCGATTTGTTAATTCCAGACCCGGAACGTTCGCTGAATGAAGGCGCCATAATTGCGATGGAATGGAATTCGGGGCGTGGTGGAGACCAGGCCGGGTATTACTGGCAAATGTTGGATGCCACTGCCAAAGCTTTTCACATCGATCTGGATGCCCCGGTAAAAGATTTGCCGGAGGATAAATTAAAAATAGTTCTTTACGGTACGGGCGGCAAAGAAGTCACCGTTCATCTTCAAGGCCGGAATGACCGTCAATCCACGTTTCAGGCTGCTTTTGAGGGCGTAATTCCCAACTTTGAACGCCGCTATCGTGAGACGCAAAGCGAATATATTCGCAACAAAATTTCCGAATTTATGAGCGACCGCCCCTGCCCGACCTGTAATGGCACGCGTTTGCGTAAAGAGGTGCTGGCGGTTACGATTGATGAATCCAACATTGTGGATGTGACAGGTTGGCCGGTGCTACGCACCCTTGATTGGACACGCCGCCAGGTGGATTCGGCCAGCGGGGTTTTAAATGCCCGTCAGCGGACGATTGCGGATCGAATCTTAAAAGAAATTCAGGCTCGCCTGGAATTTTTGGTGAATGTCGGTCTGGATTACCTGACGCTTAATCGCGGCGCAGCCACCCTATCAGGCGGTGAGGCGCAACGTATTCGTTTGGCCACGCAAATCGGATCAAAATTAATGGGTGTTTTATATGTTCTTGATGAACCTTCCATCGGGTTACATCCGCGTGATAATACCCGTTTGCTGGCTACGCTGAAAGAACTGCGCGACCTGGGAAATACCGTTCTGGTTGTGGAACATGACGACGAGACCATTCGGGAGGCCGATTGGATTCTGGACCTTGGCCCCGGCGCAGGCGTACATGGCGGATATCTCGTGGCCGAGGGCACATTACAGGATATTTTAAATTCTCAAGATTCATTAACGGGCGCTTACCTGTCGCAACGGAAACTTGTGCCCATGCCCGAAAAACGCCGTGAGGGCAATGGCAAGGTATTACGAATTGTTGGAGCACATGAAAATAATTTAAAAAATATTACCGTGGATTTCCCGTTGGGAAAGATGGTTTGTATCACCGGTGTTTCCGGTTCGGGAAAATCGACGTTAATGGTAGATATCCTTTATAACGCTCTGGCACACGATCTGAATGGTGCGCATACCGTCCCGGGGGCGCATGATCGGATTGAAGGTCTGGACGCACTCGACAAAATAATCAATATCGATCAATCGCCCATCGGGCGCACACCGCGTTCAAACCCGGCCACTTATACCGGCATGTGGGATGAAATCCGCCGTTTGTTTGCCGAATTATCCGAAAGCAAAATGCGCGGTTATAAAGCCGGACGTTTTTCGTTTAACGTTTATGGTGGGCGTTGTGAAGCCTGCCAGGGGCAGGGTCAACTGCGCATAGAAATGCAGTTTTTACCGGACGTCTATGTGCCCTGCGATGTTTGTCACGGTACACGATTTAATCGGGAAACCTTGCAGGTGAAGTTTAAGGGTTTAAGCATAGCTGATGTGCTGGATACCACGGTTGAGCAGGGTATTGACCTGTTTTCAGCCATTCCGGCGGTTGCCAACCGTCTGCGCACCTTAAACGAAGTTGGCCTGGGGTATATCAAAATCGGTCAACCGGCAACCACCCTGTCGGGGGGTGAGGCGCAACGGGTTAAACTGGCAAAGGAACTTTCACGGCGCGCCACCGGGCGTACCATTTACGTTTTGGATGAACCTTCCGTGGGTTTACACGCCGCGGATGTACATAAATTAATTGAAGTTTTACATCGTCTGGTAGACGCAGGTAATACGGTGTTGATTATTGAGCATAATCTTGATATTATCAAAGTAACGGATCATATCATTGATTTAGGCCCGGAGGGCGGTGAGCGGGGCGGTCAACTGATCGCAGCCGGAACCCCGGAGGAGATATGTTCCGTAGCTGAATCATATACAGGGCAGTTCTTGAAACAATACATTCAAAACAACCGTATTAGCTGACTCTTGAACTCTTTTATGTTATGATTGGACAGCAAGTTTTTGACTTCCTTGTAGATTCACTTACTCTCGAAACAGGAAAAGGTTATGGAAGGAAAAGATTCACCACAAAATGTAATAGATAACTACCAACGCAGACAGCAATGGATGCCGTTTGTCATTGGGGGTGTAGCTATCTTGTTAATCATGATCGGGGTGATCGTTATGATCGTCTGGTTGGCCGGACCCAATCGTCCTGCATTTAATCCATTTGCCTCGGCAACCCCAACAGCTACGGAGACGTTTACTCCAACACCGACGGTACCTACGGCAACACCGACATTTACGGCGACTTTCACACTGACGCCCACGGTTACCAGTTCTCCAACGGCTTCCGGTCCCTTTGAATATGTCATTCTTGCCAATGATAATTGTTATGATATCGCCTCCAAATTTAATGTCGATTTGGCGGTGCTTCTGGCAATTAACAACTTCAAAAATGCCTGTCCCATTCAACCCGGACAAAAGATCATGATCCCGGCCCCGGGACAAAAATTGCCCACTGAAACGCCGCTGCCGACCAATATTGCACGCGGCACAAAAATTGAATACACCATTCAACTGGGTGATACCCTGGCCAGCATTGCCAGTAAGTTTGATGCCAATATTGAAACGATCAAAACCGACAACAACATCACCGATGCCAACAGCATCAGCGCCGGAGATGTTTTGATCATTCGTGTCCGGGAGGTAACACCCACACGCACGGTAGCGCCAACATCCACACCGGCATCCACGAGCAACCCGGCTGCAGCTGCCACCACCCAACCCACGACGTCAGGCGGTCTTTCTTTAGCAACAATCACTCCCACACCCTGAAAATGAACAAAGAAAAGTCCCGTTTCGTGAGAAACGGGACTTTATTTATCAGGGATTAACAGACAAGTTTAGTTTCAGGATTGTTAAGTTTGGAAACGATTTATATTATTGCATCCATGTTTATGGATGTTTTCCTCGGATTGCTGCCGTATTTTCTGGTTGGAATATTATCAGCGGCGATTTTGGAAGTATTTATTTCCCCTGAAATCATTCAAAAAATCACCAGTCAAAAAAAAAATAATTTATTGTTAATGGTTTTACTGGCAATTTTTCTGCCGGTTGCTAATGGGGGTGTTATTCCGTTGGCAAAACGTTTGCTTAAAAAAGGGTTTCCTGAATATTCCGTAATTTTTTTAATAATCGCCGCTCCCATGATAAATATCATTTCGGCTGTGAACAGTGTTCTGGCAGTAGGTTGGGCCGGATGGGTCTTTCAGCGTGTTTTGCCCGGAATGGGGCTGGCAATAGCAGCCGGAGTTATATTTTTTATATTTTATAAAGAACATCGATCCCTTAGCACCGATGAAACCCAGGAGGAAAGACTTCCGGTGTCAGCCCGGTGGAAACGATTTTTAATAAACACTTCAAACGAATTGTTAGACTGGATTCCCTATTATATTCTGGCGGCATTATTGGCAGCCATTTTTCGATATACCTTGCCATTTTCCACGTGGATCAATATACAATCCTCGTCGATGGTTATGCAGATATTATTATCTTTCTTTTATGCCTTTGTGCTGAAC
>JAJTBH010000159.1 GCA_021287005.1 Anaerolineae bacterium | reverse complement strand
CGGCTTCCAGCGGCAGCACTTCCCATCCGCGTTGTTTTAGCAGATCATACACCTTCACGGCCAGGTCTTTATTAATTTCCGTCCAGCATGTCAGGGTTAATGCGACCACCTGTGGGCTTTTTTCAAAAGCAGAAATACACCCTTTTAATTTTACCGCAGCCGGCGCCAGTGCACTGTTTCGAAAGCCCGGAATTTGAACCCATTTCCGGATCATGCCGTTCAACAAATTGCGTTGATCGCCACTTAATTTATCCGTACCGGATAAAACGGTCTGTAAGACTTTCTGGCGATATTCCGGCAGCATAAATTGGTTAATCGCGTGGAAAGGCGCAAAAGCTATTTTTTTATCATCCATTTTTATATCCTGAATAAATTTTTTGGGTATTGATACCCCCTTTATATCACAAAAATCAGCCTCCGGCAAAATTTTTGATCATTCCTTTTTGTGCCGGAGGCTGATTAGAAATTAGATGATTTTTAATCCATTTAATAGGATCAGAACAATTAAAATGGGAGCGATAAATTTAACCACAAAGAAAAACGCTTTAATGACCGGACCATTTTTAAGAGTTCCCGAATTTGACAATAATTCTTCAACCTTGTTAAATCCAAATACCCAACCCACAAAAATACAAATGAACAAACCACCCAGAGGCAAAAGGATGTTGGATGTTGCAAAATCATACAGGTCAAAGAAGGTCATACCAAAAGGTTTAATATTGGCCAGAACGCTGCTGGAAAGCGCGGCAGTCGAACCGATCAACGCCAGTAAAATCAGGGTGACAACCGTTGCCTGCCAACGTTTTAAGCCAATCTGCTCATTTAAATAAGCCACTGGCACTTCAAGCAATGAAAGCATGGCACCGGTGGCGGCAATCGATGCCAGAATGAAAAACAGCACCATAAAAACCTGTCCAAATGGCATCGATGCAAAAATGGCCGGAATGGTAATAAAAAGCAGCGAAGGACCGGCGGACGGTTCAAAACCAAACGCAAAGGCGGCCGGGAAAATGGCAATACCAGCCAGGATCGAAACCAGTAAATCGCCCAACATCACCCGTCCCGCCGTAAAGGGAACGTCTTGGTCATCACGGAAATAAGAACCATATGTGATCATGGTGCCCATACCCACTGACAGTTTGAAGAATGAAAGACCCAGGGCCACCAAAATGACAGAAGCGCTCAGTTTGCTGAAATCAGGATTGAATAAAAATGCCAGGCCCTCTCCCGCGCCGGGCAAAGTTAAACTGCGCACACAAACCACCAGCAAAATACCGAAAAGAATAGGCATTAACCGTTTGGTGGTGGCTTCAATACCCTTGGATACACCCAGGATGATAATAAATCCAATCAGTAACAAAACGATCCATTGCCAGATCAAGGACTGCATTGGGTCGGCAATCAATTGTGAAAACGCAGCCGTTGTTACCTGCGGGTCGGTCGATAACAGACTGCCCGAAACGGATTTAATTACATAAGCAAAAACCCACCCTGCCACTTCGGTGTAAAATGCCATAATTAAAAAGGCCGAAAGTACACCGGCAGCACCCACCAACCACCAGGGTTTATTGGGAGCCAGTTTTTTTAACGTTCCAATCGCGTCGGCTTTGGCTTTGCGGCCGAGCATAATTTCGCTGACCATAACCGGTAAACCGACCAATAAAGTGCTGACAAGGTAAACCAGAATGAATACGGCACCGCCATTACTTCCAACCAGCGAGGGAAACTTCCAGATGTTGCCCAGGCCAATTGCCGAGCCCAGCGTGGCTGCAATCACGCCAATCCCGGTTGTAAAAGAATCACGTTTTGTATTATTCATAAGAACTCCTGAAAGGAAAATTGCGGCTTGCGCCGCCGAGGGCCTATTATAACCTCAAAATCGGATTATTCGATTGTGTCATTCCTCATTTATTTATGAGTATTTATGTCGAATTATTATAAAAATATTGACAATTAGAACATTTATACTATAATATGATTCTATTAAATAATTGGGAAAAATAACAGAAAAGATATATAATTTCTGGTATACAGATTAAGGAGTATAAACAATGGCAAAAAAGTCGGCTGCATCCTCACAACCACTTCCTACCGCCCCCGTTCTCGACGACGGCAAAAAAGCGGTTCTGGATAAAGCGTTAAGTGACATCGTTAAAAGGTATGGAGAAGGGGCCATTATGCGTATGGGTGAAGCACAACACCTGGCCGTTGAGGCAATTTCTACCGGTTCTTTATCGCTGGATATTGCCCTGGGCGTCGGGGGTATTCCTCGAGGTCGTATTACTGAAATTTACGGACCGGAATCGTCCGGTAAAACTACTCTTTGTTTGCACCTTGTTTCCGAAACACAAAAATTTGGCGGCACAGCCGCCTACATTGATATGGAACACGCGCTTGATCCAACCTATGCAGCCCGGCTCGGTGTTAACCTCGACAACCTTTTCATCTCCCAACCCGATACGGGTGAACAGGCTCTCGAAATTGTCGAGACGTTGGTTCGCTCCGGCGCCGTTGATTTGATTGTCATCGACTCTGTAGCCGCTTTGGTGCCTCGCGCTGAAATCGAAGGCGATATGGGCGATTCTCCCATGGGCATGCAGGCACGCCTCATGTCTCAGGCATTGCGCAAATTATCCGGCATTATCAATCAAACCAAAACAGCCGTAATTTTTACCAATCAGCTCCGTCAAAAAATTGGTGTCATGTTTGGCAATCCCGAAACCACCACCGGCGGTCAGGCGCTTAAGTTTTATGCTTCGGTACGTATGGATATTCGGCGTATTCAATCCATCAAAATGGGCGCCGAAATTATTGGTAATCGCGCACGGGTGAGAGTTGTAAAAAACAAAGTAGCTCCCCCCTTCCGCACAGCCGAATTTGATATCATGTATAATGAAGGTATCTCCAAAGTGGGTGATATTATCGACCTGGCTACCCAGTTGGACATTGTCAGTAAACGCGGTGCATTTTTCTCCTACGGTGAAATTCGTTTGGGACAGGGCCGCGAAAATACCAAGGAATATTTACGTCAGAACCCCGACCTGGCTGCCGAAATCGAAGCACAGGTTCGCCAGCGTGCAATGGGCGGCGATATTCCCATAATCCTATCAGGTGATGATGACGGACCGGTTGCCGAAGAATAATCGGACTTTTGCCAATATTTGTTTAATATTTACATTGCTCATGGTCTCGGGTTGTAACGCCATGAGCAATGTCCGTTCCGCACCTGATTCCAGCAACAACCCAACTTTTATTCCCCCGACTCTGGCGCCCACCCCGTTGCCGCCAACGCCTACCCCCACCCCTGAAATTGCCGCTGCTTCAGAAGATCCATCCAAATGCAGCGATATCCTGACTTATTTATCCGACATAACTGTTCCGGATGGCACGATTGTTGCTCCTGAATCAACCATCGATAAACGCTGGGAAATTGAAAATTCCGGTACCTGTAACTGGGATTCAAATTACACCATACAATTGATTGCCGGTAATGCGTTGGGCGTTCCCCAGGAACAGGCCCTGGTTCCTGCTCGCAGTAAAACCCGGGCGGAAATTCGAATAGTTTTTACCGCCCCCAAGGAGCCCGGCAAATACCGCAGCGCCTGGCAGGCATATAACGCTGATCAACAACCTTTTGGTGACCCGTTTTATATCGAAATTGTTGTAAAAAAATAAAGAGCATCAGGGACTGACCGTTTGAAACGTTCAAATATGGTTAAATGGCTGTTATCGGCCATTTTTGCAGGTCTAATTATTTGTTTGTTGGGAGGTTTATTATTTTTTAATATAATCCTGCCGGTGAAACATGTCACGATTTATTTAAATCCTTTGCAGGCTGAGGTGCTGGTTGGCCAACAACCATATATTATTGGATTTGCGACAATTACGCGTACCCCTTTTTTGGCCGGGGAACCAGCCACAACTACACCCACACCACGTGATACTTCCACCCCTACCCTCACGCCCAGCCCCACTTTAACGCCAACGCCTTCTCAAACGGCAACACCCAGTTTTACCCCGACTTTTACAGTCACCAATACGCCTTTACCCACCGATACCCCCATCCCAACGGATACGCCGAGTGGTCCGCCGTCATCAGCCTATATCAGTAATATTAGCGGGCATCGCCAGCTCTATACGCTTGATTGTGAAGCCCGATCATCCGTTGATCTGGCTGCATACTTTGGCATCGATATTGATGAAAATGACTTTTTAAACCGACTGCCGCGTTCAGACGACCCGAATGAGGGATTTGTGGGAAATTTGGGCGATCCCCGTGGACAAATTCCGCCCAATTCTTATGGCGTTCATGCAGCGCCCATTGCCGCTTTACTGCGCGAATATGGTTTAAATGCCAGCGCCCAATATGGTTTTGGATTCGAGAGTCTGAAAAGCGAAATTGCCGCCGGCAGGCCCGTCCTTGCCTGGGTAATCGGCAATACTACCTCCGGATTTGGAACATCTTACACGCCGTCCAATGGCAATACCACCATCGTCGCGCCCTATGAACATACCGTGTTGGTAATCGGTTACAATTCAGACACGGTCACGCTCTTGGATGAAAATAATATTTACAACCGCTCAACATCTACCTTTGTAAATTCCTGGGCGGTGCTTGGAAATATGGCAGTTACGGTTGCAAATTAACCATTATGCCTTACCCGGTTTATTTTTTTGACCCCAGTTTTCCCGGTTGACAAACTTAAAAGAGTGTTTAAAAAAACAGGACCCCATCCGTTTACTGGATGAGATCCTGTAATATTTAACTCAGCACCAAATTTTAGGTGCCTTCCTGCCATGAATTTAAGTATTTCACCTGTTCGTCGCTCAGGATGTCAACTTTGACTCCCATTGCTTCCAGTTTCAAACGGGCAATTTCACGGTCAATATTTTCAGGAACTGAATATACTTTCTGTTCCAGTTCTTTATGATGCAAAATCATATACTCGGCACTTAATGCCTGGTTTGCGAAAGACATATCCATAACGCTGGCGGGGTGTCCTTCGGCGGAAGCCAGGTTGATTAAACGACCTTCGCCCAATAAATAAATGGAACGACCATCTTTGAGCACGTACTGATCAACAAAGGGGCGTACCAGTTTATTAACTTTGGATGATAATTTTTCCAGGGCCGGAATATTGATTTCTACATTAAAGTGGCCCGAATTGCTGATAATGGCGCCATCTTTCATAACGGCAAAATGGTGTTCATCGAGCACATTCAAATCACCGGTTACCGTGCAGAAGAAATCACCAAGTTTGGCAGCTTCGCTCATCGGCATTACCCGGAAACCGTCCATAACGGCTTCCAGCGCGGGCAACGGATCGATTTCGGTCACGATGACGTTGGCGCCCATGCCGCGGGCACGATTAGCCAGGCCACGACCGCACCAACCATAACCGGCTACCACAAAGTTTTTTCCAGCCAACAGAACATTGGTCGCGCGAACAATACCATCGATGGTCGATTGACCCGTTCCGTAGCGATTATCAAACAAATGTTTGGTCTGCGCATCATTCACGGCAATTACAGGGAATTTTAAAGCCTTGTCGGCTGCCATGGCGCGTAAACGAATGACGCCGGTGGTTGTTTCTTCAGTCCCGCCCATGATATTGGCCAATAAATCGGTGCGTTCCTTGTGCAATGTGCTGACCAGATCGGCGCCGTCATCCATGGTAATATGCGGTTTGTGATCCAGAGCGGCATGCAAGTGTTTGTAGTAGGTAACGTTATCTTCACCTTTAATGGCGAACGTGGGGATTTCATAATGGTTTACCAGCGCCGCGGCGACATCATCCTGCGTCGAAAGCGGATTGGAAGCGGTAATAACCACATCGGCACCGCCGGCCTGTAACGTGCGCATCAGGTTTGCTGTTTCAGTGGTAACATGCAAACAGGCTGACATACGCAGCCCTTCGAATGGGCGCTCTTTGGCAAAACGTTCGCGAATCTGTCGCAGAACGGGCATTTCACGTTCGGCCCATTCAATTCGGCGACGACCGCCTTCGGCCAAATTACCGTCTTTAATATCAAATTTAGACATGCGTTTTCCTCCAAATTAATAATCTAAATCTTTTACTTTAACAAAGCGTTTAACGCGCTTTGATCTCCAAAATTTTGTTGGTAGCGTTTCACAAATTCTGCTTTAGTATAATTATGACATTGAGTGCCGCGCCGTTCAAGACAATATGCAGCCGCAACGGCTCCCATCTGACCGCAGGTTTGTAAATCAACTCCCATGCACATACCTTTAATAAATCCACCGCGATAAGCATCTCCGACACCGGTCGGATCTTCAATTTTCTCTGGCTTAACCACGGCAACGTTGTACGTTTTACCTTTTGAATAGATAGCCGACCCCTTTTCGCCAAGTGTTACAACCAGAACTTCAACAGTTTTACAAATCTGGTCAGGGGTTAAACCGGTGCGTTTTTGGATTAACTCAAACTCATATTCGTTTACGAACAAATATTTTGCGCCCATCACACCATGTTTTAATTGCTCGCCATCCAATCGAATAACCTGTTGGCTGGGATCATAAAGATAATCATAGCCTTTTTCCTGGCATTCTCTAACATAATTATCCATGGCCGTCGGGTCGTTGGGTGAAATGATCACCAGATCGGGTTTTTCTGTCAGAACATTTAACGAATGATCGGCAGCATGCGCCATTGCGCCTGCATAAAAACTGCTGATTTGATTGTTTGAAAGGTCAGTATTTGCAAAAAATGAAGCGGTAAAAACACCCGGAATGGTTTTAACCAGGGAACAATTTATACCCTGTTCTTCCAACCAGACCCGGTAATCGCCAAAGTCTTCACCGACCGTGCCCATTAAATAAGGTTTTTCACCTAATAAAGCCAGAGTATATGCAATGTTGGGTGAAACGCCGCCGCGCTGCCGTACCATTGAGTCGACCAAAAATGAAAGGCTGATGCTTTCCAATCGTTCCGGAATAATGTGATCTTTAAAATATCCCGGGAAAGTCATCAGGTAATCATAAGCAATTGAACCACTGCAAATTATTTTCATTAATTTTGCCCTCCGTTTTTTGTGATATTTGCCTGCAGGTTAACATTAAACGGTGGGTAAATTACGCCAAGTTCCGTAACCAGCGCAGTAATTAAGTAATTGGGTGTAACATCAAAAGATGGGTTGCGGGCGGTTGCCCCTTTCGGTGTAACCAACAAACCTTCAACACTCACATTTAATACTTCTTGTGGGTCGCGTTCTTCAATCGGGCTTAAAGCTCCGTTTGCCAGCGATAAATCAACGGTTGAGATCGGAAAAACGGAATATACCGGTACTTTATTGGTATAAGCTGCCAGCGCCAGCATATATGAACCAATTTTATTGGCAACGTCACCATTCGCTGTTACGCGATCGGCGCCAAAAAACACCTTATTGACCTGTCCGGTGCGCATGAAATGACCCGACATATTATCGCTGATAATGTCATAGGGGATACCCGCTTGTTGCAGTTCCCAGGCAGTTAAACGCGCGCCCTGCAAACGTGGCCTGGTCTCATCGACCAGCACATGAATCCGCTTGCCCTGTTCATGAGCCATGCGAATGGACCCTAAAGCCGTACCCCAATCCACTGTTGCCAGAGAACCGGTATTACAATGATGAATAATCGTATCGCCGTCTTCAATCAAGCTTGCGCCATATTCTGAAATCTTTTTATTAATGGCAACATCTTCATCCGCCATCGTATGCGCTTCATTTAACAAAGCTTTTTGATAATCTTCAATATTACCCGGATTATCCAACAGTGACAAAATATGCCGCACGGCCCACATCAAATTAACGGCCGTTGGGCGTGAGGCCATCATTTCCGCACCAAATTTTTTGATTTCTTCTTTGAAATTTTCTACCGTAGTGGATGAAGCGTGCATGGCCGCAATCGCCATACCATAAGCAGCCGCAACACCAATTGCCGGGGCGCCGCGAACAACCATCTCTTTAATTGAATAAATCACATCTTTATAAGTATGGCAGGTGTATATTTCAAAACGCGCCGGTAAATAACGTTGATCTATTAATTTTAAAGTGTTGTTTTTGGGATCCCATTCAAGCGTTCGCATTCTACAAATCCTTATTTTAGGATGGTCTCATTTCATAATTCAGGATAATTAATCAGTGGAATGTTCATCAAAAGACGCCCTCTTAAGAGAGCGTCGGCACTGGAGACAGATTAGTTTAACATGCATACTACTATTTGTCAAAGGATTGACACAAAACCTTTCATAAGTTATAAAAAACCTTATGAAACCACGAGTTGCTT
>JAJTBH010000158.1 GCA_021287005.1 Anaerolineae bacterium | reverse complement strand
GAATGATGTGATAACCAAACTGGGTCTGAACGGGTTCGCTGATCTGCCCAACCTGGAGATCAAAAGCAGCTTTTTCAAATTCGCTGACCATTTTTCCACGGGCAAACCAACCTAAATCGCCGCCGCTTTCCTTCGAGCCGGTATCGGTGGAAAGTTCTTTAGCCAGGGCGACAAAATCTTCGCCTTTGGCCAGACGTTCCTTAACCTGTTTGGCTGTAGCTTCATCAGCGACCAGGATGTGGCGAGCCCAAACCTCTTCCTGTTCGGGTTTCAGATCGGCCGAGAGAGCATCCGTGAGCTTCTCGCGCAGGATAAAACCACGCAGGAAGGTTTTAACATCGTCCACATTCAAGTTGTAAACTTTGCCGTCGCTGATAAATTTGTCAAGGGCTTTGTTATATGAATCTAATGTGTACGGAGTGGCCGTGGGGAAAGCCATAGCGGTAGCGGTGGGGCTGGGGGTCACGTTGGGAGCCAGCGTGGCAGTCGGTTCAGCAGTCGCCGTGGGGGTCTCTGCCTGAGTGGGGGCCAGTGTGGCGGTTGGGGGAATTAATGCCAGTTGGGTTGCCGAAAGGGTGGATGTGGTGAAAGGCGTGACAGTTGGCTGAGGCGTAGGCGTGCCATTGGCATAATAAGCGAAGATTTTTTCCTGTATATAGCTGTTAACTTCGTCGTCGCTGGCGGTGATGCCGCGTTTGGCCGCTTCCTGGGCAATTAAGGTATCTTCAATCATACGATCCAGAATACCGGTGCCGAGAGTGGCTGCATTTGAAGAAGCGAGCTGTTGTTCATAAGCCTGTACCTGCTGCCCGTAAATATAACTCATGTATTGGTTATCTTGAGAGCTGAGGTATAAGCTGGACAGGTCTTTATGGTTGTTATAAAGAATATAACGTTGTAACCAGACAATACGCTGGAAATAACCTACTGAAATTTGAGTATCGCCGACTTTGGCGACCGGGCGATAACTTTGCAGAACAAATTGATCCAGCAGACCATAACCGATCAAACCGACCACCAGAATAACGGTGACGATCAGGCCGATCAACAGGTATTTTTTTTGTTTTTGTTCGTGTTCGAAATGGGCTTCGTGCTTTTTGTGAATTACTGGTGCTTTTTCTGGTGTACTCATCAATAACCTCGATGATATAAAAACGACGGGGCATGGAACGTTGCAATCCATGCCCCGTTGCCAGGTCTTACAAATTAGTGAATTACTTCCTGCCAGCGTTCGGAAACGTAGGGTAAGAGAGCAATGAAGCGGGCGCGTTTAATGGCGCGAGCCAGAGCACGTTGGTGCAGCGCACAGGTACCGGTCTGACGACGAGGGCGAATTTTGCCTTCTTCGGTCACATAGCGGTGCAGCATATCGATTGCTTTGTAATCGATTTTGATATTTTTGTCAGCACAGAATTGGCAGAATTTCGGGCGTGCAACGAATCGACGATTGCCGCCGCCCATGCCTTGCTGGCTGTCATTAGATGATTGATCACTCATTCTTACAACTCCAATTAGAATGGATATTCTTCTTCTTCAACCGGTTCGGAATCAGGTGCCTCGCCGGGGTGACCATGGTTGATATCACGCCGGTCGCCAAGGATCATCATTTCGCTGGCGACAACTTCAATGGAAGTATGTTTGCCTCCATCAGAATCTTCCCAACGACGAGTCTGAAGTCTGCCTTCAATGTAGACTTGCTGACCTTTGGACAAATATTGTTTGCAAATCTCAGCTAAATTACCCCAGGCAACGATGCTAAACCATTCGGTTTCGCTGCGTCTTTCGCCTTCTGTCGTGTTCCAGGTGCGGCTGGTAGCCACGGTGAAAGTAGTGACAGGGCGCCCTGACGGGGTATAGCGCATTTCGGGATCACGTCCCAGATGACCGATTAACAATACTTTGTTCAGATCTCGACCCATAAATTAGATCTCCATTGACCGGTGATTACAATGATATTATTCAACCACAGTAATCATAAAACGAATCACAGGTTCCAAAAACCGCAGATTGCGTTCGAGTTCGCTGGTGAAGGTCGGGGCCATTTCGGCTTTAATTAAGACATACTGACCTTCGCGCTGCTTTCGGATGGCAAAAGTTAAGCGGCGTTTGCCCCATTTTTCCACCTTACTCACATTGCCTTGACCATCGGTGATCCAGGTTTTGACCTTCTCAATAGTATTATTCAGATTGGTCTCATCAAGATCAGGATGTGCAATCAGGACAATTTCGTATTCGTGCATTGTACATTCCTCCTTTCCTCGGGTTTGCTTCTGTTTTGAACAGAAACGGAAAGGTTGTATCCCCATTAATTCAGGTAACAACCACAACACGGAAGTTTAACACAAAGGATGAATTTTGCACAGGGAATACTAAATACATTTTTGTTAAGATGGATGAAAGGAGATAATGCTAGTAAAAAATTAAATAAGTAATAAAATATTACCATGAAAACATCAATTTTCAAAATGATGAGCGATTTGGAAACGCAAAACGAAGCCTTTGTTTTATGTACCATCATTAATAATGCGGGTTCAACGCCACGCCATCAGGGCAGCAAGATGATTGTTAAGCCCAATGGAGAGACGTTTGGAACTGTCGGCGGGGGTGAAGTGGAACAACGTGTCATAAATGAGGCATTAACATCCTTAAAAAATGGGACAGCCAAGATTCTACATTATCAATTAAATGATCCGAGCCGCGGCGACCCCGGAATTTGCGGCGGGCAGGTTGACGTTTATGTAGAGCCGGTATGTCCGGCTCCCAAAGTGATTGTGATTGGCGCGGGACATGTCGGCGTAACGGTTGCACAACTGGCGAAATGGTCCGGGTTTCGCGTAGCCATATCGGATGATCGAGAGGACCTTATTTCGGAAGAATTAAAATCTGAAATGGATGAATATTGGGTAGGACCGATTGATCAAATCCCCAATCATATTCAAATTGAATCGGATAGTTTTTTGGTATTAACCACACGTGGGTCAGACGTTGATATTCAAGGTTTACCGCATTTGTTAAAAAGCGCCGCCAATTACGTTGGCGTTATTGGCTCAAAACGGCGCTGGGCTTTTACACGCAAGGCGTTAACCAATGACATGGTTCCGGATGAATTGTTTTCGAAAATTCATACACCGATTGGCCTGGAAATAAATGCCGAAACCCCCAGGGAAATTGCAGTCAGTATTATGGCTGAAATTATTAAAATCTGGCGAAACCCGGGTGAGGCGGAATAAAAATGGATTTAAAAGTCTTAGTTCGTGGAGGAGGAGACTTAGCCAGCGGCATTGTGCTGCGTTTGGCACATTGCGGTTTTAAGATTTTGGTAACGGAATTACCCAACCCGCTTGTCGTTCGCCGGACCGTTTCTTTTGCAGAGGCAGTTTATAATCAAAAGATTAAAATTGAAGATATTACCGGCGAAAAAATCGATTCATTGGCTGAGGTAGACCGCTGTTGGAAAAACTCCAACATTCCCGTTCTGGCTGACCCGGACCAACAAGTTATTCAACAATTTAATCCAGAAATATTGGTAGACGCACGAATGTTAAAACGAGACCCTTTAACCGAGTTAAACTGGGCTCCCTTAATCATCGGTCTGGGTCCGGGGTTTTCGGTTAACCAAAACTGTCATGCTGTGATTGAAACAAAACGAGGACCATTTTTGGGCCGCGTTTTATGGCAGGGCGAGGCGGAAAAGGACACGGGTGAACCGGAAGCCGTTGGAGGGTATAGTTTTGACAGGGTTATCAGGGCACCGATAAACGGAGTTTTTCACGAGTCTCACCAGATTTCAGATCTGGTGGATGAGGGTGAAATCATCGGAGATGTTTCCGGTTTTCCAATTCGGGCACCTTTTAAAGGAGTCATTCGGGGATTAATCCATCACAACGTGCCGGTTAACGCAGGGCTAAAAATCGGCGATATCGATCCAAGATGCAATCCACAGTTGACAAAATTTGTTTCAGATAAAGCGCTTGCAATAGGTGGTGGGGTTTTAGAAGCCATCCTGACAAAATTTCAAAAATTATAATCAGATTTTTATAGGAGCAGGTTATATATGAAGCAGCCGACGATGATTGAAAAAATGCAGTATGCGTTTGACAATTTTATGGCTAAAGGAACGATTGCGTTAATTGGCGGCCTGGGAATATTGTCATTACTCGTCATTAGTATTGTTGCCCTGGTGGTCTCAATCTTTCAGATTGCGCCAAATGAAGGCGAACCGGTTTCGTTTATGGAAGCAGCCTGGTTGGGCCTAATGCGAACTCTGGATGCCGGTACAATGGGTGGAGATACCGGTTGGGCCTTTAGAATTGCCATGTTTGTTGTAACACTGGGGGGCGTTTTCATTATCAGTACTTTAATCGGTATTTTAACCAGCGCGGTTGAAGGAAAAATGGAAGAGATGCGCAAAGGCCGTTCAAAAGTATTGGAATCGGGGCATACCGTAATTCTGGGTTGGTCACCGCAAGTGTTTTCAATCATTTCGGAGCTGGTAATCGCCAACAGCAATCAAAACCATTCCTGCATTGTTATTATGGGTGACAAAGATAAAGTTGAAATGGAAGAAGAAATCAGGGATTATGTCGGGGACACAGGTAAAACCAGAATCGTGTGCCGCACCGGTAATCCGATTGATGTCAGCGATTTAAAAATTGTTAGTTTACAAACTTCAAAATCGATTATCGTTTTATCACAGGAAAAAGATAATCCCGATGCGGAAGTGATTAAGACCATTCTGGCGATCACCAATAATCCCGACCGCCGGCCTGAAGCCTACCACATTGTGGCTGAAATTCGTGATTCCAAAAATTATGACGTAACAAAAATGGTTGGACAGGATGAAATTGAAATCGTCATGGTGGGGTATTTAATTTCCAGAATCATTGCCCAAACCTGTCGACAATCCGGCCTGTCCATTGTCTATAACGAGTTGTTGGATTACGGCGGCGACGAGATTTATTTCAAAGAAGAACCCGCTCTGATTGGCAAGACTTTTAAGGATAGTTTATTGGCGTATGAAGACTCAACGGTTATGGGCATCTGGAGACCCGGCAGTGCACCTCAGTTAAACCCGCCCATGGATTTTGAAATTACATCTGGTGATCAAATCATTGCCATATCGGAAGACGACGATACGATTAAACTTTCAGGCAAAAACGATTATCTAATTAATGAAAAAGTAATCCTGGAAACTGCCCGAATCAGCCATGCCAGAGAAAAAACATTAGTTTTGGGTTGGAACTGGCGAGGCGAAACCATTGTAACTGAACTTGATCAATATGTGCCCGAAGGTTCCGAGGTGCTGGTTGTTTCAAAATATGCAGAAGTGGAAGAAAAAATAACCAGTATTTCAGGCCAGATGAAAAATGCAAAAGTGTCCTTTTATGCCGGCGATACGGATGAACGACAGGTATTAAATGCATTAAATATCGAACAATATGATCACATCATTTTATTGTGTTATTCCGACGATCTTGAAGCACAAGAAGCGGACGCACAAACTTTGATCACCTTGCTGCACCTTAGAGATATTGCCCGAATAGCCAATAAAGACTTTTCGATTGTCAGCGAAATGATGGATATTCGCAACCGTACTCTGGCTGAAATTACAGAAGCGGATGATTTTATCGTCAGTAACCGGATCGTCAGTTTGATGTTGGCGCAGGTATCAGAAAACAAACGCCTCAATGCAGTTTTCGAAGATATTTTCGATCCGGAAGGATCTGAAATTTACCTGAAACCGGCTGAAAATTATGTTAAATGTGCCGAGCAGTTGAATTTTTACACGGTTGTTGAAGCTGCCCGGCGCCGGGGCGAAGTGGCAATCGGCTATCGTAAAAAATCAGAAAGCAAACAGGCCGATAAGGCATATGGCGTGGTGGTAAACCCTGACAAATCAGATTTAATTAGTTTCGAACCGGGCGATAAAATTATTTTAGTTGCCGAAGATTAATCGGAACATAAACTAAAACCATCCCTTGAGGCCACTCAAGGGATGGTTTTTTAATTACAGGTGATAATCATCATATAGATATTATTGACCCGGGCGGGACCGGAAACGGGGCGCATCTCCAGAGATTGATCGACAACCAGATAACTACCGAACATACCATCCGGGATAACAATGGCGCCACCCTGGTTATTTAAGTATACCCATTGACCCTGCTGTAAACTCCAGCTATCGGCATTTCCACCAAATAACTCGGCTGCTTGTTGGTTGGTAAGCGGACAAACAGCAATGCCATCCTGATGTTGGACGTTTCCGGAGGAAATTGGCGGTGCTGATGTTGCTTCTTCGACCGGTTGATCGGCGGCAAGAGTCTCAATTTTGGGAGTGGGCACATTAACCACCGGCATGCTGGACGCGAGAATGCCGGGCTGAAAGCCACCGATATTTAAAGCGGGATTATTTTCGATTATTTTAGAGGAGACGACGATTGTTTTACTGCCAGTGGGCTGTTGGACTTCTTTTTTTTCACCTGGTGATAAAAACGAGTATATTATTCCCATTAAAATCAGACAGAAAACCAAAACAACCGATGCTGAAATAATAAATATTAGAGGGGTTATATGGTTGTGTTTATTTTGATTATCCGTCGTTTCTAATAAAACGCGATCAATCTGCTCTTCCGGCAGCCCGTTATTTTGCAAAATTTGTTTTACTTTCCAGACCGGATTCCCTAACGCGGATAATTCTGTTATCCGGTGTGATAATTCTTCATCGGATAATGGCGGGTCTTGTCCATTTTCCTGGTCTTTTGTTGGGTTGTCCAATAACAGCGCGGTTGCATCCGGTACATCCGTTGTGGGGGTACTTGATGAAGCGTTTTTTTCTTCCAATCGGGTATCGATAGAATTTTGTGAAATTTGTTTTAAATGGACACTTAGTTCGCGCGCTGGAATCCAATTACCCGGTTCCGGTGGCAAAACCCCTTTTGGAAAAGTTACAACTTTTGCATATTGCCCGCTATCGTCGAGAATAAAACTCAAATCACAGTTTGGACATTTAATAGCTTCTACTGCATCAGCAGTAACTTCTGTTTGTAAAGGAGAAAAACTACAAAACAAACAGGGAATACTGGAAATCCAGTTTGGAGGAATAAACTTTCGAGGTCTTTTTTCGTCCATGAAAAAACCTTAAAAATAGAATTAATATCATTATAGAATAATCCACAAAAAAACACCTGTCATTTTTTTACACTTTTCGGTAAAAAACGACAGGTGTTTTAACCTTTAGAAAAAAATCAGATTTTCCTGGATCTCAACCTCAAACTATTACTGACCACAAAAACGCTGCTGAAAGCCATGGCAGCCGCAGCCAGCATGGGGTTTAACAAACCGGCGGCAGCGGCTGGTATGAGAATAATGTTGTAAAAAAAGGCCCAGAAAAGATTTTGTTTGATGGTTTTTAAAGTATGGCGCGATAAATTGACTGCACGGGGTACACCACGCAAGTCACCGCTGATCAACACCACCGGTGCTGAAGCAATCGCCACATCTGTGCCCGTGCCAATTGCCATGCCGACGTCGGATTGAGCCAATGCAGGGGCATCGTTGATGCCGTCTCCAATCATGGTGGTTATATAACCCTCGGATTGAAGCTTTTTAATTTCTGCGCCTTTATCACCGGGGAGAACTTCAGCCAGTACACGATCAATGCCGGCTTGAGCAGCAATGGCATGTGCAGTTTGAAAATTATCTCCTGTGATCATGGTTACATGCAGCCCCATCTGTTTTAATTGCTGAACTGCATCGATTGAGCCCTCTTTAATCGTGTCGGCAACGGCAATAATTCCTGATAGTTTTTGATCCACCGCGACTAATATGGCTGTTTTTCCATCGTTTTGTAACGCCAGAACTTTACTTTGAATATGTGTATCCCGGATAGAATACTTCTCCATTAATTTTATATTTCCAACACGAACCGTTTTGGATTTTACAATGCCCTCAACGCCATATCCGACATCCGCCATAAATGCTTCTGGTGATTCAAGCGGCAAAGAACGATTGCCTGCTTCGGCAACAATTGCCTCGCCGAGCGGGTGTTCACTGCCTTTTTCAACCGATGCCGCAAATTGCAATAATCCGTTTTCATCAAAATCCGGGGACAGCGAAATGATATCCGTTACGGAAGGTTGGCCGCGGGTGATTGTTCCGGTTTTATCAAAAACAACCATATTTATCTTTCCGGCTCGTTCCAAGGCTTCACTTGATTTAAATAGAATGCCCAACTCGGCCCCTTTACCCGTGCCGACCATTACAGCCGTAGGCGTGGCCAGGCCCATCGCGCAAGGACAGGCAATGACCAGTACTGCGACTGT
>JAJTBH010000157.1 GCA_021287005.1 Anaerolineae bacterium | reverse complement strand
ACGACACCCAACAAAATCATCTGGCCCCACATACTACCAGCGATCTGATATTTAAAGGGGCATTACTGGGTGCCAGCCGTTCCGTTTGGCAGGGCATGATTTATGTAGCACCGGGCGCTGAAAAAACAGACGGGTACCAGGCCAATCGTAACCTGGTATTAAGCAAGGAAGCCAGGGCTGATTCCATTCCTGGGCTCGAAATTTTAGCCGATGATGTGCGCTGCACACACGGGGCGACAGTCGGTAAAGTTGATCCGGAACAGGTTTTTTATTTGTTAAGCCGTGGAATTCCGCAAGCAGATGCTGAAAAACTAATTGTTGAAGGTTTTTTTGACACCATCATGCAGCGTATTCCTTTTGATGGCGTTCGAAATCGTTTCGAAGATGCTATTCATGAAAAGATGAAATCGGCTCTTTAAGTTAACAGACATCTAATATGTCTGTGATAGAATAAGACAAAGTTTCTATTAGCAGGGAGTGTTAAATATGGCATCTGTTCCGATAATGCGGCCGCCAGAACCCGGCTCAAAATTTGATGTCGGAGATATTGTAGAAGTTTTTTGTGACCATGAAAAGGGCGATGAACGGATTCGCGGTTGGCTTAAGGGGATTGTCGTTCAAGTCGATTCAATTCAGATCAAATGTCTTTCTTACAGATGGTTGGATGGTTCCCGATCATATTCTCTGGTATCCGGTTACATCTCAGCAAGTACGAACGCCGCAGGTGAAAAAATCGAGTAGGGATGACGACGAATAACCTCCACCCCGGGATTTTAATCGATGACCGAGTTAAACAAATTTGATGTAAACAAAATCCGGAAAGATTTCCCGGTATTGGATCGAGAAGTCTCTAAAGGTGTGCCGCTGGTATATCTTGATTCAACTGCAACCTCCCAAAAACCGGTTGCAGTAATTGATGTTATGGATCGTTATTACCGTGAATATAACGCCAACATTCACCGCGGCGTACACCGCCTGGCAGAAGAAGCGACCGCCGCTTACGAAGAGGCGCGCCATAAAATTGCACGATTTATCAATGCAAAAAATGCCAGAGAAATTATTTATACCCGTAACACGACCGAATCGATCAACCTGGTTGCGTATAGCTGGGGACGTGCCAATCTTAAGGCGGGTGATGTAATTATTTTGACTGAAATGGAACATCATTCCAACCTGGTCCCCTGGTATATTTTGGCTGAGGGAAAAGGCGTAAAAATCGAATTTATTCCGGTGACGGAAGACGGTTTATTGGATATTAACGTTTATAAGCAGCTTTTATTGTTAAACCCAAAACTGGTTGCCTTTACCCAGATGTCAAACGTACTTGGCACGATCACCGCAGCAAAAGAGATGACCCGAATGGCGCACGCGGTGGGCGCTTTGGTTTTGATTGATGGCGCTCAATCTGTGCCGCATTTAAAAGTTGACGTGCAGGATTTGGATGCCGATTTTCTGGCTTTTTCTGCGCATAAAATGCTTGGTCCGACCGGTATCGGCGCTTTATATGGTCGAGAAAAAGTGCTGGATGCCATGCCTCCGTTTATGGGTGGGGGCGACATGATTAAAAAAGTTTTGTTGGGTAGTTATACACCCAACGAACTGCCGCACAAGTTTGAAGCCGGAACGCCGGCGATTGCAGAAGCCATCGGTTTCGGCGCTGCGGTGGATTATTTAAAAAATATCGGTATGGAAAATGTTGAAGCGCATGAACGCGAAATCGCCACGTATGCACTGAATATGCTATCTGATTTTCCCGGTTTACAGGTGATTGGCCCATCAGCCGATAAACGCGGCGGTGTAACCTCCTTTGTCATGGATAATATTCATCCCCATGATGTAGCCCAAATTTTGGACAGTGAAGGGATCGCCGTTCGTGCCGGGCACCATTGTGCCATGCCGCTTCATGAAAAATATCGTTTACCGGCCACTACCAGAGCCAGTTTTTATGTTTATAACACCAAAGAAGAAGTTGATAAATTGATTATTGGCCTTAAAAAAGTTAGAAAGATTTTCGGGTAAAAACAATGGATGATTTATACCGCGAAATAATTATTGAAAGATATAAAAATCCCGGACATCGTGGTAACCTCGATCCGCATGATATTTCTTATGTTGATGAAAATCCATTGTGCGGCGATCATATCCAGGTCGATTTGCGCGTTGATGAACAAGGCATCATTAGCGATGCGTTATTTTCGGGACACGGTTGTGCCATATCGCAGGCAAGTTCGGATTTATTAATGGAAAATATCATTGGTAAGTCTTTGGAAGAAGTTAAACAATATAACAAACAAAACGTTCTGGATTTGTTGGGCATAGAACTTGGCCCGGTGCGATTAAAATGCGCTTTGCTGCCGTTAAAAGTATTAAAAGCAGGAGTTTACGGGATTGGGTCTGAAGAAATGCCATCTGACGATGATGAATGATTTATGACATTAACCGAAAACAACTCCACGACTTATAATTATTTTTCAATTGGCAGTGCGGATGATATTCCTGCCGGCGAGCGCGTTTTATTGGAAATCAACCGCATTCCCATCGTTGTTTTTAATGTTGATGGAAAGTTTTTTGCCCTTAAAGATGTTTGCACGCACGATGAAGGCCCGCTGGGTGATGGTGACCTGGAAGGATATGAGATTGTCTGCCCACGCCACGCTGCTCGTTTTGATATACGGGATGGCAGGGTGACCATGCCGCCCGCTTTTGTCGACGATCAGGTTTTTCCGGTTCTGGTTGAAGATGGTCAATTAAAAATCGGAATACCGTTCTGACGATTCACGAATTAATAATAAAAAAAGCGCCCATTATCGGGCGCTTTTTTTGTTTCACATTATTAATTAAATCAGTCTGCACTGCATCGAAACTGACCGACAATTCGCAGAATATCAAAGCCCTCAGCAAATTGGCGTTCAGCCAGAGCGCCATGCCGAATAAGAGTCGAACGAGTGATCTGCGGATCAAAATAATATTTCGATTCATAGGTCTTATACTGCGCCAGAGCGTTTAATTTTTTCTCGACGTCATTTTCATCCACACCGACCAGAAAACTGGGGAAAAAGCCATAACTGCTGCGTAAAACATCAAAACCAAGCACACTGGTGCCTCTAAATGCGCGCAAAGCTTCATCCACGACAGTTTGATGATCCTGATGAATATCCGATTTGGTGTGAACAAAAACCAGGTCCGGTTTAAAGGAACGGTTCAGCTCGATAAAATATTCCAAAAGTTCCTGGCGAGCCTGCGGGAAACGACGGGTTTCAAAATTTCCAAGAATTACTTTTTCTTTTGGCACTCCCAGGGTTTGCATACTCTGATAATGTTCACCGACCAGGTTTTTTAAAAGCGGATTTTTTTGATTGTCGGAAAGCGTAACGCAGCGTATATCGGTGTCATTCGCGATATGAGCAATTAAAGCACCACAGCCCAATTCAATATCGTCGGGATGTGCGCCGATAAAACAGACGCGTTTTCCAAAAAAACTGAGATCATGATCCATATAACACCTTATTTCGTAGCAACAAAACCGCCCACAACTTTTGTCATGACCAGTTTGCCGTCGCGGGCAAACCAGGCTTTTGCTACGGTTTCGATATTTTTCATGACCTGTTCAAAATCATCATGCGTGTCAAAAATACTGTTCCACAATTTGCGGTCTTCAGATATTGAGGCGCGGGTATAACTGAGGAACGGTTCGACGGAGTCGAAAGTCAACGGATTTTCAAAGATGTTAACATCCACTTTTGAGAAACGCGCTTGAATGGCGCTTAAAATTTCACTGCCGTATCGAGAACTGCCCGGCATGGGCGGGATGGTCTTGTGTGTGGCTTCACGAATGATATCGTAAAACATCTTTTTGTTATCTGGCATGGGGCCGCTGGTAAAAAGACGACCACCGGGTTTTAAAACGCGATGCATTTCAGAAATGGTAAACGGAATATCTTCGGAATAATAAATGGCAAAACAGCAAGAAAGCAAATCAAACTGGTTGTCATCCAATGGGAATTTTTGGTTAAAATTCAGGTCAATGAATTTCGCCTGGATTTTGTTATCGGTTGTTGATTGGCGTGCCTGAGAAAGCAGATCGGCATTCACATCGCCGCCGGTGATATCACAATTTCCGGCCAGATGATTATAAAAAGAAGTAACCTGTTTGCCGGCACCACAGGCCACATCCAGAATTTTTGAACCTTTTTGTATCTTTAATAAATCCAGCATCCATTCATCAATATTACGACCGCCATATTTATTATGAATGTCGATACGGGTGAGAAGATCGTTTGTGGTCTCCTGATAATTTATTTTCATGGTTCCTCTTGTCGTTCAGAATAAGATAAGTTGTAGTATATTATGGGTTGAGCGAAAGAACAAGGCCGAATTAACAGATTCTTGGCAGCATTTCGCCTGCGAGCACATCCAAAATACGAGTGCCGCCAATGGGGGTTTTTAATAAAACCCGCTTCTGCGGCGCGTCTGAAACAAAGCCGATGCGCGTAGATAACTCCCCGATTGGCGTTGCGCGTAAAATTTCGAGGGCTTTAGCCGCGTGCTTTTCGGGCAAAATAATAATTATTTTCCCCTCATTCGCCAGGTAAAGCGGATCGAAGCCAAACATATCACAGGCGGCTTTAACTTCGGGACGAATAGGAATATCGGTTTCTTCAAGCGTAATACAGACATTGCTTTGCGCTGCAATTTCATTGAGCGTTGTGGCAAGCCCGCCGCGAGTTGGATCGCGCAGCACATGAACGTCGGGAACATTTTCCAACAGGCGTGAAATTAATCCATTCAACGGGGCGACATCCGATTCAATATCGGTTTCAAAGCCTAATTCGCCGCGCGCGGCCAGAACGGCAATACCGTGGTCGCCCAGTGTGCCGGAAACAATTACGGCATCACCGGGTCGTGCATATTGGCCGCCAATCCGAATCTCTTCGGGCAACCAGCCAAAACCGGTTGTGTTGATAAAAAGTTTGTCAACTTTACCTTTTTCAGCCACCTTGGTATCCCCAGAAACTAACTGAACTCCGGCTGATCGGGCGGTCTCGGCCATTGAGATTACAATTTTTTCCAGTTCGTTAATGCTAAATCCTTCTTCGATGATAAATCCGGCGGTTAGGTACAACGGTTTGGCGCCTGAGACAGCCACGTCATTAACCGTTCCGGAAACCGATAACTTACCAATGTCACCCCCCGGAAAAAAGAGAGGGGTAATGATATGGGAATCGGTTGAAACGATTAAACTCCCGGATGAGGCCGGAATCCGGGCAAAGTCATTGCCTTCAGAAAGGATGGGATTAAAAAGATATTTCTTAAATATTCTTTCTATCAAATCCTGGGTCATCCTGCCACCACTGCCGTGCCCGATGACAATAACATCCTGGTGCGGCAATGGCATAGGGCAAACCGGGCTTTCAAAAGATGGTAAATTGGTAATTTTTTCCATAGGATTAAGACCGTTTATAATAACGAAAATAAGCGGCGCAGGTGCCTTCAGAAGATACCATGGTCGCTCCCAACGGATTATCTGGCGTGCACAAAGTGCCAAAGGCGGGACATTCAAAGGGCTTTTTTAAACCCTGTAAAACCTGTCCGGCGATACAAATTTCCGATTCGTGTGTGTGAATATCGCTTACGTCAAATCGTTTTTCGGCATCAAACTCTGAAAACTCATCCCGTAATCGCCAGCCGCTCATGGGAATCATACCAATTCCACGCCATTGGCGGTCACACGGTTCCAGATACTGGTCCAACATTTTTTGAGCCGGGCGATTGCCTTCAAAAGTTACTACGCGTGAGTAAGCGTTAACGACTTCGTCGCTGCCTTTTTCGAGCAGTTCAATTGTCGAATAAATGCCCTGCACAAGATCAAGCGGTTCAAAACCAGTTACTGCCATTGGCACGTGATATAAACTGGCAATCGATGGATATTCCCAATAACCCATCACCGCACAAACATGGCCTGCGGCCAGAAAACCCTGCACTCGATTAAACGGTGATCCCAGGATGGCATGCATTGCAGGCGGAACGCGGACCAATGAAGTTAAAATGGAAAAATTCTTCAACTTAAGCGCCCGGGCCTGGACGACACTCATAATATTTACCGGGGCCGTGGTTTCAAATCCGATTGCAAAAAATACGACCTGTTTATCGGGGTTTTGTTGGGCGATTTTTACAGCATCCAGCGGTGAATAAACCACCCGTACATTCCCGCCGGCGGCTTTAATAGAAAACAAATCAAGATTTGAACCCGGTACGCGCAGCATATCGCCGAAAGTGGTAAAGATGACTTCCGGGCGGGAAGCGATGGCCAGTGCTTTGTCAACCAATTCAAGCGGGGTAACACAGACCGGGCAGCCGGGCCCATGCACCAGCTCCACTTCGGCGGGTAAAAGTTCATGCAGCCCATAATGCATGATGGCGTGGGTCTGGCCACCGCAAATTTCCATGATGGTCCATTGTTTTGTCACCAATCGGCGAATTGCATCAAGCATTGGTTTTACACGTTCGGCGTCACGAAACTGACTTAAAACTTGCATATGGGTTAACCTTCCTCGTCGTTACCCAACTCCTGTTCAACCAGGGATAACTCTTCAAGTGCGTTAAGTGTATCCATAGCTTCCTCTTCCGAGAGGATATTTAACCCAAAACCGGCGTGAACGATTGTGTAGTCGCCGATTTTTGCTTCAGGCAAAGTCTGAATGCAGGCTTCGCGGCTGACTCCACCAAAATCAATTTTTGCCATTGTTAATCCGTTGGCTTCGTAAATACTGATGATTTTACCGGGTACTCCCAAACACATAAAAACCTTCCTGTTTAAAACTTATCAAAATTAGAGGCCGCAATAACGGCCTGCCCTAGAGATATTCCACCATCGTTGGTGGGGACATGATGATGATATAACACATTAAATCCATTGGATGCGAGCGTGTTAATCGTGCCGGATAATAAATAGTTGTTTTGAAATACACCACCGCTTAAAACAACGGTGTTAATGGAGTAATCTTGTCTAATTTTACAACATATCTGCCGGCTTAAGTGTATGATGCTGTTATGAAAACGGGCGGACAGAATTGCTTTTGATAAACCCCGCGCTTGATCGGAAATAATCTGTTGAAATAACGGTTGCGTGTCGATCTCATCGGCAGATATATTCATCTCATAATAATTTAATTCCTGCGGATCGATCAGTGCTTCCATCTCAACGGCTGCCTGCCCTTCGTAAGTAACCACCTGACGGATACCCAACAAAGAGGATACGGCATCGAATAAACGCCCCATGCTGGATGTCAGCGGCGAATTAATGTGATGATTAAGCTGCGTGTGAATGACGGTGCGTTCATCGGCACAAAGATAAGCGACAGGGGGTAAAACCGGGTCCCAATCAATTCCGGCGGTTTTAAGATAAGAAAGGGCCAATCGCGCCGGTTTGTGGATGGCCAGACTGCCGCCGGGCAGCGCTGTATATTTGAGATGGTAAAGACGGGTAAATCCACTTAAGTTGCCAAGCAGCACTTCGCCTCCCCAAATATGACCATCCGTGCCCAGACCGGTCCCATCAAATGTCAGGCCGATCACCGGCTCAGAAGAATTGTATAAATTATCTGCCAGACAGGCAGCCAAATGGGCATGATGGTGTTGGACGGAGATAATTTTTAAATCGGGGTTATCTCGAACCAAATTTTGTGCATATTGCGTTGCCAGGTAATCGGGGTGCAAATCACAGGCGACGATTTCAGGCTTAATTTTAAAAAGACGACAATAATGCTGGATGCCTTCTTCAAATGATTTTAATGTTTCGTGGTTTTCGAGGTCACCGATATGCTGACTGATGAAAGCATACCGGTCTTTGGTAAGGCAAAATGTGTTTTTAAGTTCCGCGCCTGTTGCCAGAATGGGCGGCATTTTTTGAGATAAAAGCAGCGGGTCAGGGGCATAACCACGCGCCCGCCTGATGATATAAGGATGATTATTAATTACCCTGGTTACGGAATCATCCACACGCATATGAATGGGCCGGTTATGAGTCAGATAAGCATCAGCCAGGGTCTGTAAACGTAAAGCGGCATCATCGTCCTGGTAGGCGATTGGCTCTTCGCTGAGATTACCGCTGGTCATAACCAGCAAATCGGGAAACTCGGCTTCCGGTTCAAGTAACAATAAATGTAAGGGGGTATAGGCCAGCATGACACCGATGGTATTCTGCCCGGGGGCGATTTCCTCCGGAAGGGTGACCCCATCTTTTTTTTGTAACAAAACAATCGGCTGCTGGGGCGATAAAAGCCGCTCACGTTCTTGGGTTGAAAGATAACAATACTTTTCTATTACCGAAAGATCAAAAGCCATCA
>JAJTBH010000156.1 GCA_021287005.1 Anaerolineae bacterium | reverse complement strand
GATATGGTCGCCAGTTATTACAAACGCCTGACCTCTTCGGATGAAAAAGTGCGCCTGGAAGCCGCCAGGGCCTGGAGCGTCTGGGAAGCTTCCACTTCACATCTTTACCTGGATGCCGAATCAATTCAACATTATGAAGATCCTCAGGTGGCGATTGCGTTTGCCAGCATTGAGTGTCATTATTTTGTCAATAAAACCTTCTTTCCAACCCCCAACTACCTTCTGGAACAAACGGCAGCTATTCGCTCGATTCCAACCCGCATCGTTCAAGGCCGTTATGATGTTATCTGCCCGATGACTTCGGCCTGGGAACTAAAAAAAGCTCTGCCCCAGGCTGACCTGCGCATCGTGCCTGATGCCGGGTATTTTAAGTGAATTGGTACGCGCTACCGAGGATTTTAAGAGTTTGTATAAATAAATAACACACCCCGTTCCTCATGACTGCGAAAGGAACGGGGTGAATTTTTATAAATCGGCAGGGTTTAAATATCCTGCGTATAAATCGGCAGCCAGACTTCGAAAGTGGTGCCTTCATTTAATTTACTGGTAACGCCAACTTTTCCGCCCAACTCTTCAACAATCGATTTAACGATATAAAGCCCGACGCCACTACCCGGTATGCCTTTTTCGATTGCGTTTTGAGCTCTAAAAAAGCCTTCAAACAAATGCGGTTGATCTGCCGCCGGAATGCCTACCCCGCTATCCTGAACGAATACGCTCACACCGCGATCCTTAATTTCACAGTGTACATTGACCGATCCGCCCTCTTTGGAAAACTTAATCGCATTGTTTAACAGGTTGGTAAAAACCTGTTCCAACCCCGATCGATCGCCGATAACCTGTGGCAGATGCTCACTGACGTTACTTTCAATGTTCACCATCGCAATTTTCGCCTGTGGGTATACCGCATTTTGTGACTCAATTAAAACCGGCTGCAAATCCATCGCTTCGGGATTCAGTTTTAATGACCCGGTTTCCAGGCGGCCCACTGTTAACAAACGTTCCACCAGGTTACGCTGGCGCTGTAATTCCCCTTTTAAGTGTCCCCAGTATTCTTTAATTTCCGCCTCATCGCCGCCCATATCGATAAGTTCACTCATTAATATGGCGCCTGTCAGGGGAGTGCGCAGTTCATGTGAGGCGCGATTGATAAATTCGGATTTTAATTTTTCCAAACGGGCGCGTTCACTGATGTCGTGAGTGAACATCATCACTTCGGTACGGCTGTTTTTTACAAGGCTGGCTTCAAAATATCGCACACTATCGGGCAAAGGCCATTGAAATTCAAAAGGAAAAAAAGGCTGTTCGTCCAACACCTGATGAATATAACCCTGTAAATCCTCCACCATGCCAGGCGGAAATATTTCGCTGATTTTTTTATTTACAAACTCACCCTCAAAACCAAACAGGTTGGAATAGCGCCCCCCGCGAAAATCGAGAATTGTGCCGTTACGGTGAATCCGAAAGATCCAATCGGGAATGGCTTCAAGGACAGAATTATTTCTTTTTTCCGATTCCTTTAAAGCCTCTTCGGCCTCCTTACGCGTCGTGATATCCTGGGCTGCCCCCATAATACGCACTACCCGGCCGGCTTTTTCGTCCCAGACCGACCGTGAATAATCACGAATCCATTTTAGTTCGCCATTTTTTGCCACAATTCGAAATTCGTAAACGCTGGTTTTACCGGCTGCGTTACCTTCATCATAGGTAGCCACCAGAGCCTGACCATCCTGATGGATCAGGCTTAAAAGGCCTGAAAAAGCCTCTATTTCTTCAGGGGTTGAAAAACCCGTAATGCGTGTAAAAGCTTCGGTAAACCATTCAGGGATCATGGTTCCATCCGCTTCTAGCCTGAACGAATAGGCATAATCTGAAATTAATTCAGATACCAGGCGATACCGTTCTCCGCTGCGCCGCAGGGCTTCATGCGCCTGTTTGCGTTCGGTAATATCGCTGGTATATATAACAATCCCCGATTGGTTTTCATCATTACGTATGATTTTAAAACGATTCTGCAAAAAACGTTTTTTATGGTGAAGGCCGTCTTCAATCCAAAACTCAACCATTTCCGGAGTCAATCGCCCTTTTTGATTTTCAGAAAACATATTTTCCAAAAAACTGATGGACATGGAACTCATCTGCCCCTCATCCAATGTTTTAATGTAATCTTCAGCGTTTAAACCAAAAATATTCAACACCGTCTGATTGTAATAAATGATGGATCCGCTCTGAAAGACGGTGATCCCAACTGGAGCATCATCCAAAAGACCTTCCATTATATTGAGTGCACCATTCGGAGAGCCGGCTGTATTGTTTTTTTGATAAATTCCCGAAAAATTCATACCTGAGTCTGCCAATCTAAAGAGCCCGGAGCGATTTCCATTTTTACCAGGCAGCCCGTTTCACTATCAAGGATCTGCACATCTCCACCCAGTGACCTCGCCACAGCGCGGGCAATGGTTAAGCCCACACCCAGCCCTCGAAACTGTCGATTATCTCCACGGCTGATCTGATAAAAACGTTCAAAGACTTTTTCACGTAATACGGGTGAAATTCCCTCACCATCATTAAACACCGTTAAAATGCATCCGCCTTCACCATTGGGAAGTAAATGAACATCCACAGTGCTGTTATCGCTGGCAAACTTAAAGGCATTATCCACCAGGTGAATCACGGCCTGTTTAAATTCGATTTTTGGAGCATAAATAGTGATTCCGTCATCCATATTAATATTTAAATTTAAACCCTTATCGACATATCGTTCAAAACACTGTTTAATCGGGTTGTTAAAATCAAATATCACATCCACCGGTTGGCGGAATACATTCATCCCGTTATTGTCGATTAAATTTAAGATCAACAAATCTTCAATCAATCCGCGCACGTGATAGGCATTGGTTAAGGCCCGGCCGATATAACTGCGCTGTTCTTCGGGATCTTCAAAACGCGCTTTCATCGTCAGCTCGAGCATATTTAACAAGCCGCCAATCGGTGTGCGCAGTTCGTGCGTCATGTTGTTAAGAATCTCGTGCCGCAGTCGATCCATCTCGTCTTTCACTTCTTCACGGCCCTGCTTGCGCGCGGTTTCATTGCGACGTAAAACCGCATTAACGCGAGCCAGTAATTCCTGCCGGTCGAATGGTTTGGTAATGTAATCATCAGCTCCGGTCTCAAAACCCATCATCTTGTCGTTTTGTGAACTGCGCGCGGTTACAAAAATAAAAGGGATGGCGGTTTTATCAGGGTCATGAGACAAAATCTGGCGTAATTCAAAACCGTTGGGCGGCGGCATATTAATGTCACATATGATCAAATCGAGGTTTTGTTCTTTAACCACAGCCAGACCCGCTGTACCGCTATCGGCTGTTAAGACGTTATAGCCTGCGTGACGCATGATGGCACTGATACCCAATAAAATAACTTTTTCGTCGTCAATAATTAAAATGGTCTTGGGTTCTTCCATACATAAACCTCCACCTTTACCCAATTCACACAGAAAATGTCTGATATTATTCTACTCGCATTGACAAAATTATTCCAATTTTAATCCCCGCAGGCCATCACCAATTAGTGAGATGGATGTCACCCTTGCAGTTTATTTTTATCCCCTCTAATGGGTCAAAAAACCCCGGATCTTTTCAGAAAACCAATCCGTTTTCTGACACAAAAATGAACTGACAACAATTAATCCCAGGCTGATCAAAAAATAGGGTTGCAGCAACAGTTTTTCATTTAATAAAACACTGCTGATTAATAAACTGATAACGGGCAGCACGAACATTAACGAAGCCACCGAGGATATATTAATTTGTTTCTCACGCGCCAGGCGATTGGCGCTTGTCCAGGTAATATATCCCACCCCATTTAACAAAAAGCCCGAAATACAAACCACCCCCACATCGGCCAGGGTAATGGTATTAAGAATATTCAGTTCACTGAGGGCGCACAGACTGACCAAAATCAGGCTGCTGAAAGTGGAAATGACCAGAAAAAGCGACTGTTCATCCGATTTTAAGGTGCCGCTGTAGGCGCTGTATAAACCGTAAGACATCCCGCCGATTAAACCCCAGAGAATGCCCGGAATATTAACATCCAAACCGGAGTAATTGCCCTTTACGGCCATATTTACCACGGCCCAGAAACCAAAAAAGACGCCCAGAGCTTCCACAAGGCGATACCAGAAATTTCGCCCTTCCTTATGCGCCAGCATATGTGTGAACAGAATGGTAAAAATTGGCCAGGTGTAATTGAGAATGGTGGTCTCGGAAATGCCATTAAATTGTCGTGAACTCTGGTTTAATGAAACCGAATAAACAAAATATCCCAGAGGACCGATCCATAAAAACATCCATTTAAATGACTTAAAAGCCGATCGGGAAAAATCTTTTAAAACCAGCGTTTTGTAAAACAGGATGGTTATAAACGAGAAAAAAAAGGATAAAGCCAGTAAAACAAATTGTGATTTAATGGCAATCAACCTGCCAAGGTACATGCCAAAACTCCACAATATAATGGTGATTAAAGCCAGCATTTTTGGATTGTTCATCAGTGTGGGCTGCTCCGACCAGCTAAATTTTTTTGTTTTGGGAATTGTTCAAACGCCCCTGATTATACCTTCACATTCCTTAACTCTGGTAATTAAAATTTTAACGCGCTTGTTTTTAATTACAAATCCAGATAAAAAATCAAAGACATTTTTTTACCGCCCACAAAAAAAAGATGCCACCCAAATAAATATTTGCGGGAAAATATTTTTTACCGGGAAATCTGAATTGCTCTGGTCCGGTTCGAATAAGATGAAAACAACAAACTTCTCTTTAAGTTTATACCCTTGCCTGATAAACAACAACCGGGCTGCGAGTGCAGCCCGGTTGTTGTTTAAACCATGTTCTTTTTTGAATTTTAAACACCCGCATCGCCAATGACATCGCCGGGGTAGGCTTCAACACCATGTTCTTCGATATCCAGGCCTTTGACTTCTTCTTCACGCGAGACGCGCAAACCGAACCAGCCTTTTAAGATACCGTAAAAGAGGATTGCGCCGGTCAAAATACACCAGACGGCCACGGCCAACACGCCGATTAACTGCGCCATAAATTGGGCTGAGTCACCGGCTATCAAACCGGTTACGCCATTTTCGGTGGCAAAAATGCCAACGGCCAGAGTACCCCAGATGCCGTTCATTAAATGCACCGGAACGGCGGAAACGGGGTCGTCAATTTTTAATTTTTCAAGCAGCAGGGCGCCATAAACCACCAACACACCACCGATCAAACCGATGATGATGGAATTAAGCGGGGTTACAAAAGCGCAGGGAGCGGTAATGGCGACTAGGCCGGCCAACACACCGTTTAAGGTCATGCCCAGGTCGGGTTTTTTGCTGACAAACAACCAGTACACCACCATGGCGGCAATACCGCCGGCAGCGGCAGCCAGGTTGGTGTTGACAGCCACAAGCGAAACGGCATCGGCATTCGAGCCGCTAATGGCAAGCTGGCTGCCGGGATTAAATCCGAACCAGCCCAACCACAGGATGAAAACACCCAGAACTGCCAGGGTAATGGAATGACCGGGAATGGCCACCGGTTTGCCGTCTTTGGTAAAACGTCCCAGGCGGGGTCCCAGAGCCAGCGCGCCGATCAGTGCCAACCAACCGCCCACGCTGTGCACCACGGTGGAACCGGCAAAATCTTTAAAACCGGCGCCAAAAGGTAATGTAGCCAACCAGCCGCCGCCCCAGATCCAGTGACCGGAAACCGGGTAAATGATTGCCGAAATGAAGAAACTGTAGATCAGATAAGATGAAAATTTTGTACGCTCAGCCATAGAGCCTGAAACGATGGTTGCCGCGGTTCCGGCAAAAACCAACTGGAAGAACCAGAAAGCCATTACGGGCAGTCCGGCAACATCATCCAGTCCGGCCGACACAAAGAAATTCGTTGTACCAATCCATCCGGCAGCCGTTGAGCCGTACATGAACGCATACCCAAACGCCCAGAATGCAAGACTGGCAAATACAAAGTCAATCAGGTTTTTATAAAGAATATTGGTTGTATTTTTCGAACGAGTCAAACCGGCCTCAACCAGGGCAAAACCGGCCTGCATCCAGAAGACAAGGAACCCGGTAATTAATACCCAAAGGGTGTTTAATCCACGGGTCAGTTCCTCAGCCACATTCGGGTCGGGAGTCTGAGCATATACCGGGTGGGTTAATGCCAACAAAAACGTTGACACAAAAGCGGGGATTAATACCCACCGGGCCCATTTCATGGAACGAAGGATAAATGTATGCATTTCTTAGTCTCCTACAAAATATAAATATTATTGGGCCGTTTGATTAATAAACATGCCAAATAATAGGATTGAATATCCGACAAAAAGCAGCGCCGCAACGACACATCTGAACATGAATTTACCCGTGACCAATCCACCCTGCAGGCAGGCAAACACTCTCACCCGCCAGGTTTTTTTATTGATTCACCCTGTTCAGTTTATTTAATTACGCCGGAATTCCGCGCGGACTAAGACCAGCACAAGTTAGTTATTTTTCTAAAGTCCTTTAATGTCCCAACGAATGTAGGAAAATAATGCATCGTCTGGGTTAAACATGTCAGCATCTTCATTTACTTTCACCAGGTAATGCCCCCGGAGGTAAAAGATAAAGAGGGTGTTTTGCAGAGGGTATAAAACCATACCAACCCGTGTACAAACATGAAGGACTTGTTCAGTCGTTTATACAATTAATTAGAAAGATTTTACAAATTTTTGTCCGTCCTGTTAATAACCCATATGGAGGATATTTAATGGTCAATTTTGCCATGTTAAGGGTGTTTTTGATTGTTAAACAAGGTTTCTGGCACATTTGGGTTAACAAAACACGGCATGTCCTTTAATGGCGCATGCCGTGTCTGAAAATCTATTTTAATTAAATGATTATAATTTAAAACGCAGTACCAGTTGATTTAGATCGGCCGCCATTCCTTCCAATTTTTTGGCAGAAGCTGCCACTTCGCTCATCTCCGATCTCAATTCTTCGGCGCTGGCGCTCACTTCTTCAACAGCCGCGCTGTTTTCTTCGCTGACGGCCGCAATGGTTTCCATGGATGTACCCACAATTCCGGCGCCCTGTTCCACCCGGCGCGTTTCAACATTATTTTCCTGCACAACTTTTGAAACGGTCTGCATGGCCTGCGCCAGTTCCACAGCCAGGTCGTTCATTTTTTGCGCCAGCGTGGCAATTTCATCACCGCCGCTGCGGCTTTCTTCGGATAATTGTAAAACCGTATTCAGAGACTGGCGCGATGACAAAGCCAGGTTAACGCCATTCTCAACTTCTCGGGCGCTTTTTTCCATGGCTTTGACCGCATCTTCGATTATCTGTTGAATATTATGAATCAGGTTGGAAATCTCTCGGGTGGAATTACTCGATTTTTCAGCCAGTTTACGCACTTCATCGGCCACCACGGCAAAACCCTTACCCTGTTCCCCGGCACGTGCCGCCTCAATGGCCGCGTTTAATGCCAGCAGGTTGGTTTGTGAAGCAATGTCGTCGATAACGGTGATGATATTGCCGATTTGCTGCGACATCTGCCCCATTTCTTTAACCTTGCCGGTTGCTTCATTTACGCTGGAGCGAATCTGCTGCATACCGCCCACCGTGTTTTCGGCAACCTGCGCGCCTTCACGGGCAGCCTGCGCCGCCTGGCGAGCGCCGTTTACCTGGGATAGCGACTTTTCGGAAACTTTCAGAATGGCGCTTTTTATCTGCGTGCTCATTTCGACATCTTTCGAAACCGCCTCGGCCTGCACACCGCTGCCGCGCGCCACACCGCTAAAAGATTGTTTCATCCGGTCAAATGCTTCTCCGGCATGGTTGATTCCTTCAGCCTGCTGCGCCACCCCGGCAGCAATCTGCTGCATGGTATTGGCGATCTGTTCCGTTGCAACCCCCGAATGTTCAGCAGAACGCGCCAACTCGATTGAAAAACGATTCAACTCAGAGGCGTTATCCTTAATCATTCCGGTCAACTGGCGCAAATTATGGATTGTACGTTCCAGGGCGCCGCCCAATAAATCACGCTCCGAGCGTGCCTGAATGGACTGCGTCAAATCCCCATTCGCCAGGCGCCCGGCAGTATCTACAATTTCCATTTGATAATCCACCAATCGATTGAAGACCCCGGCCAGAATGCTGACTTCATCGTTGGATTGATTTTGTAAAGTTTTTAATTGTTGGGCCATTTTGCCGCCCTCATGCTGTGCATCAGCGGCGTTTAATGCCGCCATATCGCCTTCACCTATCATCCGCGCTGCGAGGGTTAATAATTTAAGCGGATTGGTTATGCTGGCAGCAATCACGTTTGAAAAGAGACTGATTAAAATCAGCAACACGGCTGTGGCAATCACAATCGCCGCCTCAACCCCATGCGACACGGGGCTCAGATTTCCAACCCGCCGGTTAATCTCAA
>JAJTBH010000155.1 GCA_021287005.1 Anaerolineae bacterium | reverse complement strand
GAATTAAATAAGCCAGCAATAAATATTTAACCTTGCCGGGTTTCCAGCCCATACCGCGTAAAGAACGGTTAAAAACCAGTTGAGTGATCAGGCCTGCCAATCCGGGGGTCCACATCAATAACAAAACCCACAGACCGCCCATGCTCTCCAGGCTGCCGGATGAGATAATCAGATAATAAAACACGCCCGATACCAACAGCGTAATCAATAAAAAGGTAAAAATTTTCTTTTGCGCCAAAGATCCGGTTTTCATAAATCCCTCAATTTAAAAATTCTATTTCATTTTATCTACGCATATCATAAGGTTTATGTTGCATCTCGGATTATAATCATCGTAGCACGATTTAATTAAAAGATGGGGAATCGTATATCCGTACTCGGAGAATTATTTTTTAATTGTGTTACCCCATGCCAGCCGGTTTGCCATTTTAATAACCTTTGTCTTTTTTAGTATCTGTATCAGGTTTTGCAGCGCCATTTGACTGTTGATTAATGATGGAGGATAAAATGTCTGAAAAAGTTAATGTCGAACTCGGTCATGTTCAGAAAACCATGTTTTTGCCCTTGTGGGGGCGCGCCGTTGAAACGCAAAAAGATAACCCTCGCCTGGTGGACCCTGCCGCTGTGGAAATCATCCAAAAAGTGGATTACGACTTTTCAAGCCTGGCGGGTCGCCTCAGCCCACTCAGTCAGTTCGCCTGGATTAAACGCGCCATTTTCACCGATCGGGTGGCGCGTGATTTCTTAAAAAATCATCCGCACGGCACCATCGTCAACATTGGCTGCGGCCTGGATACCAGTTTTGAACGCGTGGATAACGGCTCTCTTTTGTGGTACGATCTTGACCTGCCCGATATGATCGAGCTCAGAAAAAAGTTCATCCGGGAAAACGAGCGCAGAAAATTTATTGCTTCTTCCTTTCTGGAAAAAGAGTGGCTGACCCAAATTAAGGTAAACGACGGCCTGTTATTAATTGCCGCCGGTGTTTTTTATTATTTTCAGGAAAGCCAGATTAAAGACTTTTTGTGCTGCATGGCCGATCTATTTCCGAAATGCGAAATCGTACTGGATGTTTGCTCTCCCTACGGCGTAAAAACGGCCAACAAAATGGTAATTAAAAACAGCGGACTGGATGAAAAATCTTTCCTCACCTGGGGCATAAAAAGCCCCAGAGAAATACTTAATTGGGATAGACGTTACAAAATTTTAAATACTTTTTATTATTTTTCCGATGGCGATGTACCTTTAAGGCTGCGCCTGGCCGGAAGCATCTCGGATTGGTTAAAAATTCAATATATGCTGCATCTACAACTGTAGCCAAGAATCAATGCAGGTATTTTGATTTTATACCTGCACTGATTCCGTTAAATCAAACTTAACCGGCTGAAATCGTTAAAGCAGGTGTTTTCTGGCGAAACCATATAATAAAACGCAGCATTCCCCGGATGAAACTGAGTGAAAAACTGGTTAATAACCACAAAGTAACATCCGGCAGCAGGTCATAGGCATCCATCCAGTCACCCGACCCGCCTAAAATAACATTTAATAACGGAGGAATCCCAAGGAAAAGAATCAGCGGAAGCAATACATCCGATAAAATATCTCTCCAGATGACCTTTTTTTGTTTTTGCATCAATCCGGCATACCAACGTGGCAGGCGCGCCAGACGGTAAATTTGTGAACCCAATTCTACAGCCACAATCAGGCTCAAAATAACATACAACCCATCATAAGATGGCCCAACCGGGGCCGGGCTGCCCGCCGCCAGGTCAGCCAGGCCCAGTTTTATGTTTTGCAGCCCGGTGAACATGGGGATTAATCCATTTTGATTACATAACATCACATAAGCGGCGTTTTCTTCAGGGATTAACATCAGCATTGAGCTGAAGTTGGTTAAGGCACCGCCGTGCAGCACCAATTTATGCCCATCTGCGGATTTGGTTATCATCCAGCCCATGCCGTATTCACTGTTGATGCCCTGCGGCGGGCTCATCATGGTTTTTAGAGTAACCGGCTGCACCAGTTGCCCGCCATTGTAACGTCCCTCGTTTAACATGCAGAGCGCGAATTTGGCCAAATCTTCAGCCGTGGAAATAAGATACCCCGACGGTAAAGCTCCCGGCTGAAAAGGTTGTTCGCGCGCCACCGGCCAACCGAAAAACTGGCCGTATCCCTGTGCCAGTTGGGGAGCCTGGTGTGGGTCGGCTGTGGTATGTTGCATACCCAGTGGAATAAAAATATGGTCGCGTAAATAATCGGCATAAAACTGCCCGCTCACCGTTTCAATCACCAGGCCCAGGGTGCGGTAGTTTTGACTGTCATATTGATATTGGCTGCCTACCGGGGCCGTTAAACGCGCCGTGTGCATGGCGCGAATTTGCTCGGTTAACGTTGTTTTATAATTTGTGACCCCTTCGTCCGCTGTTTCACTCAGCCCGCTGGTGTGGTTTAACAACTGGCGGATTGTGATTTCGCGAGACGCCTGCGCATCGGCCACCTGAAACCAGGGCAGATAACGCTGAACCGGCGTATCCAGTTCAATTTTTCCCTGTTCAACCAATTGCATGACGGCCAGCGCGGTAAAAGATTTGGTGACGGAACCCAAATAAAACTGGGTTTGGGGGGTAACAGGCCGGTCAGACCCTGCCTGACCATAACCTTTCATAAAGACGGTTTCTCCATCTTTAACCATAGCCACTGCCAGGCCGTTGAGATGGTATTTTTGCACGCTGTCCTGCAAATAAAGATCCACTGTTTTCGGATTAATCTGTCTTCCGGGCAGTGTTTGCGCGCCAACCGGCGCACACACAAGCAGCGCCAGACATAAAGTCGTTAAACAAACCTGCCATAAACAAAATAGTCTGTTTTTCATCACATTGTTCCTTCTGATATAAATATTTTCCGTTTACACCGCAGAGCCGGTGTTTCGGAACCGACAGGTTAAACGATACTCTCCGGCTGTAACCGGATTGTCGTAAAACTGTCGCAAAATTTACTCAAAAGTTAATGGGAATCAATTAATTTAAAATACAGCGAAAAACAACAGCCTTCACCGGGTTTACTTTCCACTCCTACATGGCCTTGCATGGCTTCAACAAATTCTTTCACCAGTGCAAGACCAAGACCGGCGTTAACTTCCGGCCCGTCCTCGCCCTGATCCGGTACACGATAATAACGCTCCCAGACAAAGGGCAGATCAGCCGCTGAAATGCCGCAACCCATGTCACTGACACTGATAACCCCTTCCTGCCCGAAGCGCCTGGTTTGCACCAGCACAACGCCGCCCGGCGAGGTGTAACGCAAAGCATTACGAATTAAATTAACCAGGGCCTGCTCCAGACGAATCGGGTCGACCCAAACGAGTAAGGGAACATCTTGTTTGTCATAAACCAGTTCAACCTTATCCGTCTCCCAGGCGCGCCGGACAAATTGACCAACACTGTTTTCTGTCAGTGTTTCGAGATTCTGTTCCGAATAATGCAAAGGCAGCCGGTCCACTTCGGCGCGCGCCAGGGTGAAAAGGTCATCCAATTGGGTTTGTAATCTGTCAATCTGGTGTTCAATTAAAACTACATCCCGCGCCGGCCCCGACACGCTGGTTAAAAGCGGGTCGGCGCTTAAATGTTCCTGGGCTGAACGTAATATAGCCAGAGGTGTGCGCAGTTCATGTGAAACGCCGGCAAATAACCGGCGGCGTTCTTCCAACAGGCGGGTGACGTGGTCGCGTTCGGTTTGCAAATCATGCAAAGCACGGGTTAACTCGCCGGACATATGGTTAAAACTGGTCTGTAAGCGCGCTACCTCATCTTCGCCTTCCACTACCACCTGCACAGGTTCGCCGCTTAAACGTAATTTTTCAGCCGCTTGAGCCAGGTCGTTTAAACGACGTGTGGTGCGGCGCGCAAACAGGTAAGAAAACAGGCCCAAAACCGCCAGCATAACGGCCATAAGCGGAAAGGCGAGCATGATTATCAAACCCGAAACGATTACCACCCGGTCGACCTGACGCCAGAGCAGGGGCAATAAACCGTCCGTTTGTCCACGGCTGAGCAAAAAAGCATCCAATACGCCCAATAACACGACTGCCAGAACGGCTGCCAATACCAGCAGCACAACCAATCCCAACTGGGCGTGGGTTAGCGCCAGCGCCATATTTTTTCGGCGCATGTTATGCCAGGTATCCCATAAAGACTGTCCCAGGCGCAACAAGCCAAATAAAAACAAACTGGAAAGCAGAGATAAAATCCCATTGACCAACCAGACCTGCCAGAGATAATCTTTTAAATCCAGAATAAACACCAGTGCCAGGCCCACTGCCAGCAGCATTAAAATCAATAACAGGCCGTAAAAACCTTCTACAACCAATCGTTTAAACCAGGCGCCGCTTGTTTTTTTGGTCCTGAAGGCCAACCATACTGCACTGCCGCCTCCCAATAACAAATCCAGGCTGGTCAGGTTGGTTTTATCGGGCTGCCGGGCAAGCAAATATACAGCACTTAACAGCAATACCAGCAGCGCCGTTTCAACCACAGCGCGTAAAATGGGAACACGACAAAACAAACGGGATAAAAAAGTTCTCATGGAAGCTTTTTTAAACGATAACCAATCCCCCAAACGGCCTCAACTGCGTCACCGGCTTCTCCCAGTTTTTTACGCAGACGAGTAACTGCATTATCCACTGAACGATCCCCGGGAATATAGGACTGCTGCCAGATGGTTTCTTGTAAATAGGTACGATTAAATACCCGACCGGGATTGTTCATAAAAAGCTGCAAGAGGGAAAACTCGGTGCGCGTCAGGTTAACCGGTTCACCGTTCACCTGCACCGAAAAAGTATCAGGGCACAGGATAACGCGCCCATATTGGCATTGTTGTGGGTCGCCCTGGCGGTCTGCCGCCAGGATTTGCTGCACATGTTCAATCCGGCGCAGCAGGGCAAACACGCGGGCCAGCAATTCGTTCATATGAAAGGGTTTACAGAGGTAATCATCGGCCCCGGCCTGCAAACCTGCTACCCGGTCGGCTTCATCAATGCGGGCCGTCAGCATTAAAATCGGCACAGGCGATAGCTTACGAATGTGGCGCAGAACCTCCAGACCATCCAGGTCGGGCAGCATCCAATCCAGAATGATTAAATCGGGCGAGAGAGAGCCGGTTAATAAGAGCCCATCTGCGCCATTGGCGGCAATGGTAACCTTAAAACCTTCCCGTTCCAGTTCAGCGCACAGCAGTTCGGCCAGTTCGCGGCTGTCTTCAATTAAGATAATCCCAGACATGAAAAAACCATCAAAAAAGAATTTTTAAAAAGTATAACATATCCCCATTTTGATACTTGACTCTATGGCAGCTATAGGGTGTATATTAATGACAAATGTGGAGAGATGATGAAACTAAAAATTGGTGAATTTGCCCGCCTGGGGCAGGTCAGTGTGCAGACCCTGCGGTATTACGACGATCTGGGGCTGCTCAAAGCCAGCGAAGTGGATTGTTTTAGCGGTTATCGTTATTACACCCTTGAACAACTGCCGCGTCTGCTCCAGATTCTGGCGCTTAAAGACCTGGGTGTGTCACTGGAACAGATCTCCCATCTGTTGGTAAAAGAGATGTCGCCGGCTGAACTGCGAAATGTTTTACAGCTTAAACAACAAGAACTGCGTGAGCAGGTGCAGACACAGTTGGAGCGTCTCGAGCGTATTGAAACCCGTTTAAAGTTAATGGAACAAAATGACACCATCCCTTCATATGAAGTGATCATCAAACATGTCGCTCCCATTCGTATCGCCTCAGTGCGTGATAAAGTGCCCACCTATTGGGATGCCAACCCGCTCTGGCAGCGCCTTTTTAGCGGATTACAACAGCACCAATTGACTCCGGTTGCCCCCCCTTTTACCCTGTGCCACGCCGGCGAACCGGAAATTGAAATTGAAGTGTGCGCGCCCCTGCCGTTTGAAAGCGGGGACGTGCAAGGTGTGAAGCAGCGCCTTCTGCCGGAAGTGGAACTGATGGCCTGCACCGTACATCACGGTCCCTTTACCGGCCTGATTACGGCTTTCACCGCCTTGCTTACCTGGATTAATGCCAATGGTTACACTATTAACGGGCCGGATCGCGAGATCTACCTGCGCCTGCCCGAAGCCTGTCGTTTTGACAGTGACCCCAACGCCGTAACCGAATTGCAGATTCCGGTGGTCAAAAACGAGGTTTAGTTAAGTTAAATTAATGTAAGTTGTTTAACCACAGCGGCCGCTGAAAAAAAATCAAAAAAAATAAAATATGGAGATATAAAAATGTCTGTCCAACCCTTTCAACTTTCTGTGATTGGCTCTGTCAACGCGTCTGCCGCTGGTTTTATTTTGCAAATCGAGGCACCCTACCGTTCAGCCCTGCAAGGCCTGCCGGGTTTCAGCCATATCAATGTTATCTGGTGGAGCCATTTTCTTGACCGGCCCGACCTGAGAAGCCAGTTGGTATGCCAGAAACCCTATAAAAGCGCTCCGGAAACGCTGGGTATATTTGCCACGCGTTCACCCATGCGCCCCAACCCGCTTTGCCTGAGCGTGGCGCAGGTGATTAACGTGGATGTGCCGGCAGGCGTCATTCAACTGGCTTATATCGATGCCGAAGACGGCACCCCGCTGCTGGATATTAAACCCTACCTGGGTTGTTCCGATCGGGTGCGCCAGAGCAGCCAGCCGGCCTGGAGCAGCCACTGGCCGGAATATTATGAAGATTCGGCCGCCTTTGACTGGCAATCCGAATTTGTTAACGCCCAATAAAAATAAACAGCTTAATTTTGCAACTTCCGGGATGGTAATTTCCATCCCGGAAAAGCTGGTTTAATAATGACAACTCTGGGAGGATGGCGGGTGACACAAAACATTTTGTTGACAAGCCTGAATTTCCATTTTATAATATCAATAAAGAACAGGTGCTCTCTAATGCAAATTCTCAAACCTGAAATTCGCCAAAGTATTCTGGAAAATGCCGAAAACATGTTTTTTATGCAGGGTTTTTTGGGCGCTTCGACTCGCGAACTGGCCCAAAAGGTGGGCATCAGTTATAGCAACCTTTATCGATATTTTGATAATAAAAATGATCTGTTTGAAGCGGTTGTTGATTCTTACTACACTCATTTTTTGATCAAGCTCAACCGCTTTTTGGAACACGAAGAGCAAAACCAAAACGGTGGGCACAGCCGGGCGTTGGTCGAAACCTTTATTAACCTGATCCAGTTGGATCGCCAAAAATTTATCATCCTGCTGGAGGGCAGCCGGGGCACTCGCTATGAACAACTCAGGTTGGAAATGGTTGAACGAATTGAAGAGCGCATTCAATTCAGCCTTCCCAAGAACCACCTGGTTGATAAAACTGTGACTCACATCCTTGCCGCTCATTTTTTGGACGGAATTATTGAAATTGCGCGGAGCGTTTCGGATGCCGGTTTACAACGCACCCGCCTGGAAACACTGGTGGTATATCACCTGGCCGGGGTTGAAGCCCTGGCAAAAGGTTAATTTTTTTATCTCAATAGAGAGCGTGTGCTCATTATTGGAGACCCGAATAAAAAGGAGTTAATATCATGGGGATCAAACAGTTTATTTTTGACGGAAAATCCCAAACGGGAAATAATATCTTCGGGAAAATGCTTTCGTGGCTTGACAGTCCACTGCGCTTAAAATATGACGACCCAATGCAATTGGTGAAAGCCGCAGGCATTTTTCCCGGCCAAAAAGTGCTCGAGATTGGCTGCGGTAGCGGCTTTTTTACGCCCTCCATCGCCCGGCTTTTGGGAGAAAACGGCGAGCTCTATGCCACTGACTTGCACCCGGTGGCTGTGCAAGAAACCCGCAAAAAAGTGGAGGCGTTTAACCTGCATAATGTGATCGTGCAAATGGAAGACGGCATGCATACCGGTTTTGCCGATGCCAGTTTTGATAGTGTTCTGTTATTCGGTGTGGTGCCTGCCCCGGTCATCTCGACCTCGCTAATTTCAAAAGAAATCTACCGGCTGCTAAAACCCGGCGGCATTTATGCCATCTGGACCAAAATTCCATTTTGGAGTCCATCTGAAGCGCTCAAAGCGGCCGCTTTTGAGAGGCTGCCGGATCAAAAGGGCGTATTTAGACTGAGAAAATGTTAAATATCCAACCGTAATCAAATAGCATCCTCAACCGGTGTTTAAGGGTTAAAGCTTTTTAAGCTTACAAAAGGTATAATCCAATAAAGCAATAACGGCTTAATTGTGCCGGTTGAGGAGAAACATATGAAAAATTCTTTTAATAAATTGATTTTTGTCCTGGCAGGTCTGTTGATTTTGCAACTGGCTTGCGGGCTTTCCATCTTTGAAAAAACACAGAATACCCCGACTGTTTCAGAGCCGACAGAAACCGGTTTGCCGCCTTCCGCCACCAGTGCCCCGGCCACAGCCACCTCGGAACCCAGCGCCACATTCACCCCGCTGCCCACTGC
>JAJTBH010000154.1 GCA_021287005.1 Anaerolineae bacterium | reverse complement strand
TACCCCCAGAACTCCAATACCGGTTAATTTTAACACGCCCGTAACCGTCAGGATGGGAATGATCAAACCGGTAGTTGCCAGAGCTGCCGAAGGAGGGTCAATATGCGTATCCGCATGAGCCGTAAACAACTCGGCATAAATTTCACCCAGAAACGCCGCCAGGATTGCCATAGCCAGGCCCCACACCAGGTCGCCGGTAATGGCCGTTACTACCTCGGCCGACAGGGCAATATGATGAGAGACAGGAATCTTGGTGCCGTATTGTAAAAAGATCAGACAGGCGGCCACAATGCCAAAACCCAGGCCAACCGAAGCAGGCATCAACTTGGTGATGTAAGCCACGGGCAGCCCCACGGCAATGGCCAGCAAGATTAACAAAAGGGGGTGAGACTGCCAGGGCAGCCATGCGCCGACTTCGCTGGGAATCCAGCGGTTATCACCCTGCCGAACTTTGCCGAAAAGACCGCTTTTGCCAAATACCAGGCGGGCAATCATGGCATTCACCACGATGGCCAGAGCAATGGTGTTGGTCCACGCCGCCGTGCCGATGTTGGGCACAAGGTTAAAAAGCCATTGCAGCAGGTAACCCAGAGCGCCGAATAAACCACCCACCAGAATTACGTCGGGGGCTTCGAGGCCAATTAAAGCCGTGCTGATGTCGCGCCCGCTGGCGAGTTTGCCTTTACTGGCTGCATATGCCGCTGCCGCTGCCCCGCCCGCGAAAGAAATATGCGGACCAAACAAAGGCCCCCAGGCAACCTGGGTGGAAAAGGTATTATCGCCTGTGCTGATGGCAATGACCGCCCCGGCAATCGCCATAAAACCACAGAAGATAAAATTAGGCAATGCGCCAAAAATAGCGCCGACCATCCCCCCGGCAAAAGCAAGTATAAGATATGTCCAATCAAACATTGTCAGATCTCCTCTATGAATAAACCTGAAAGATATGTTTCTGGATGTAAATTAAATCTATTAAATTGTTGAGACTACCAAAACTTATATTCGATTAGCGTCCACCCAGGTTTGATACGCCTGGATCTGGCTTTTTTGAGCTTCTCCCGACCAGCCCAGCAGGTCGCCCATAACGGCAGCCACCTGAGCGGCAATACTGATCCCGCCGTCCTTCGTCCAATAAAAGATGGATGCGCGGCGCGCAAAGAAATCGGTCAGGCTCGCGGCCATTTCATGCTCAACCGCGTAATGCACTTCCGCCGGTGTTATGGTTGAGATAAAGGCATCGCCCGCGGCAAACGCCTCGGCCAGGGTACGCTCCTGTGCGCATATTTCCGCCAGATAACGCGCATTACCGCCGTACACATCCAACCAGCGTTCACTCACCGCCTTGGGCAAACCCAGTTCCGCCAGCTTGCGGCGCGACAGGTCGATCATTTCCACACTTCCGCCGCTGATCGGAACTGCATGGCTGTTGGATGAACGCACTTTGCCGAGTTTTCCGTTTTTCTGCAGCAGTTTTACGGCGCGCTGCACAACCTGCTGGCCCATAATGCGGGCCGTGGTCAGTTTGCCTCCGGCGATATTCAGCATACCGCCCGGGCTGAGGAAAATTTGGTGTTCGCGCGAGACCGAGCTGGCCGACATGTTGCCTTCCGGCTTAATCAAGGGACGCAAACCGGCCCAGGTGGCAACCACGTGCTCCCGTCCCAGATTCCTTCCCGGAATGGTAAAGTTAGCCACTTCCAACAGGTAATCGATGTCTTCATCCGTGGCGACAACATGATCAAGCGACCCATCATAATCGGTATCGGTGGTTCCGATATAAACCATATCTTCATTCAGGGCAGGGATGGGCCAGACCACGCGGTTGTCGCGGGGCGAGCGCAGGAAAACGGCATGTTCCAGGGGAAAATCGCTTTTTCGCAGCGTAATATGCACACCCTTTGCCGGTCGCAGCCGGGGGGCCGTTACACCCTGCTCAAGGAAACGAACCTGGTCCACCCACACGCCGGCCGTGTTAATTACCTGGTTGGCATGGATGACACCGTCTTCGCCGTTGAGTTCATCAAACACACGCACACCGCAAATGCGCCCGTTTTCCATTTCAAACCCGGTAGCCTTCATGTAATTGGCCGCCAACGCCCCTTCTTCACAGGCTCCCTTTAATGTATCCAGGGTGAAGCGCACATCATCGGTCAGAAAATCAAAATATTTTCCTCCGCCTTTTAAACCCTTGGGATTCAGGTAAGGTTCCACCTTAAGCAGGTTCTTTTTGTCGAGCATATGGTGGTGCCGTTTAACCGGATTTCCCGAAAACAGATCATAAAGGGTCAGGCCGATATCCAATAACAGCGTATTTTCCGGATACTTTTCATAGATGACATAAATGAAGGGGCGGGGATGTGCCAGATGCGGCGCAAGGCGCAGCATCAATTCGCGTTCAAGGCAGGCTTCGCGCACCAATTTAAACTCATACGACTGCAAATAACGCAGGCCACCGTGCAGCAGTTTGGTTGAACGGCTGCTGGTTCCGGATGCAAAATCATCTTTTTCTACCAGGGCCACAGATAATCCGCGCAGGGCCGCATCGCGGGCAGTGTGAGCGCCGGTAACACCGCCGCCAATCACCACCAGATCAAACGTTTGGCTGGTTAACTCTTTGAGAGAAGCTCGTTTCATATTTTTTCAAACTCCATGAATCATTTTGTGTTTCGTGCCCATCCCATACTGCGTTTTACGGCTTCTCCCCATTCGGCGTACAATTGGTTGCGCTGTTTGACGGGCATTTGCGGGTTAAAGACCCGATCCACATCCTGCCCGGCAAAACAGGCTTGCGGTGAATCCCAATAACCGACGGCCAAACCGGCCATATAAGCCGCACCCAGGCTGGTGGCTTCCGCCACGAGCGGGCGAACGACTTCGGCATTGAGCATATCCGCCTGGAACTGCATCAGGAAATTATTGCGCGATGCCCCGCCATCCACTTTCATGGATTTAATTTCCACGCCGGATGCCTGCTGCATGGCCTCAAGGAAGTCTTTGGTGGCATACACAATGCCTTCCAGGGTTGCTCTGACGAGATGTTCACGTTTGGTTCCACGGGTTATGCCGATGATCATACCGCGGGCAAAAGAATCCCAGTACGGCGCCGACAAACCGGTCAGGGCCGGCACAAAATAAACGCCGCCGTTGTCGGCAACGCTTGTAGCCAGCGCTTCAGTCTCGGCAGATGAAGCAATTAAACCGGCGCCATCGCGCAGCCACTGCACGGCCGAGCCTGTCACGGCTGCGTAACCTTCCAAACCGTACATAATCTCGCCGTTCCGCCGCCAGGCAATCACCGTATTTAATCCGTTTTTGGAAACAACAAGTTTGCTGCCGACATTCATGTCCATAAAGGTGCCGGTGCCGTGGGTAACTTTGACCGTGCCGGGTGTGACACATTGTTGGGCAAAAAGGGCTGCATGTTGGTCGGCAATGGCACCGGTGATCGGAATAGCGGCGCCCAGTACGGATGAATCACTCAAGCCAAACTCACCCGAGTCATCACGAACTTCCGGGAAAATGGAAAGCGGTAAACCGAGGAATTCCAGCCACTCGTGATACCATTCGTTGCGGGTTAAATCGTATGAGCCGGTGACGGAGGCATTGCTGGCCGAAATTGCATGTACGGCCCCGCCGGTCAGTTTGTAAATCAACCACGAATCGATGGTCCCGAAGGATAATTCTCCGCTATCAGCCAGTTGACGGGCTTCGGGCACATTCTCGAGAATCCAGTATAAACTGAGCGACGAATACACCGGCGCCAATGCCCAACCCGTATGCTCATAAACTTTATCCTGCCATTCCTCACGAATGGTTTCAATCATTTTGGCGGTGCGGGTATCCTGCCAGACGATCGCCGGCGTGATCGGTTTGCCGGTGTTTTTGTTCCATACCACAGTTGTTGCCCGTTGGTTGGTGATGCCAATGGCTGCAATGCTCTCAATGCTTAAACCCCCATTTTTTAAAGCATCTTGAATCATCAACAGCGTCTTTGACCAGATCTCCTCAGCATCGTGCTCAACCCGATCCGGGGCCGGGTTGTACTGGGTAAATTCGGTATACGCCTGACCTTTGATGCGGCTCTCGCGATCAATGATCAGCGCCCGGGTACCGGTTGTCCCCTCGTCAATAACCAGAACATATTTTTCGGCCATTTTTTCCTCCTGGACAGCATGAATTGAGTGTGTGAAATTTATCAGTTACCGGGCTTTTAATACCGGTTAACTGTTCAAACCAAGTTTGCCGGGGTTCATAATGCCGGCCGGGTCAACGGCGGCTTTAATCTTTTCCAGAGCCAGTTTCGCGCTGCCCGATTGGGCGCGCATATATGGCAGGCGGGCAATGCCAACCCCGTGGTGGTGAGAAATGACAGCCCCTTTTTCGAGGCAGATATTCATGGAGGTTTCCCAAATTTTTAAGATACGTTCTTCAGCGGTCGCATCGTCGCGTTCCTGCCCCATCAGAATGATATACAACGATACACCCTGCGGGTACACATGCGAAAAGTGACCCAGCACTTCGGCGGCATAAGGCGCCAGGGCGGTTTTAAGCGCCTGGTATGTCTCGGCAATATCTCCCCAGAAATGGGCGATCTCGATCGTTTCGGCCAAACCACCCGGTAAAGCCAGCCTGTTTTCAATCGATGAAAAATCAAACCTGCGATTCATCCAGGCCAGAACTGCTGCCGGTCCCAGTTCCCGGCCGCCTTCCTGAAGACAAATTTCCAAACCGGCCGCATATTCGGCTTCCGCCACCTGTTTGATTCCTTCAAACCCCAGGAACATGACCGGGCCGTTAAAAGTCGGGTCGACCATGGCATGGCGCGCTTCGTCGCTATCGTAAAAACGAACCAAAAACGGGCGCAGTCCTGACTGCATGATGCGCCGCATGGCCACCAGACCTTTTTCAATGTTTGGAAAAGCCAGAGCCTGAAAGAGACGTTGTTCGGCAACCGGGAAAATCTTTAATACCACCTCGGTAATGACACCCATCGTGCCTTCCGCGCCCATAAAAAGATGATTTAAATCGGGGCCCACGGCTGCCCGGGGCGCCAGAGTCGTCTCAATCACTTCGCCGGTGGGCAAAACAGCACTAAGAGCCACCAGCATCTCTTCGATTCCGCCCCAACGAGAAGAGAACTGACCGGTTGCACGGGTGGAAACCCAACCGCCCACCGAAGAACGATCCAATGACTGCGGCGAATGATTCAGGGTGAATCCGCGTTTGTTCAGGTCCTGCTCCAGCTCAATGCCCAGTTTTCCAGCCTGCACCCGCACGATCAGGTTGGTAACGTCCAGAGCCAGAATTCGTTTCATGGCCGACATATCCAGGCTGATGCCCCCGTGCAGCGGCAAAGGCGCACCCGTCACCGAAGATCCCAGGCCCCAGGGTGTAACGGTAATTTTTTCGCGGCTTGCCCACGCCAGGGTTTCACTCACCTGCCGGGTTGAAAGCGGTCTGACCACAACATCCGGTCGGTAAGGCTGCTTGCCCTGCATTTTTAATTTGGCCGCCACAGGCCACACGTCATAACTATGTAATTCCAGCGCTTCAGCATCCGTTAATACATTTTCAGCGCCACATATTTTTGCCAGTTCACTCCAGGTCTGGTTTTGAATATTGTTTTTTTCAATCGTTTCCATGTATTTTTCCTTGTAATATAAAAATAACGTTATAAAGTCGGGTATTCTCTAATTCGGGAATGACCGGCCAACTTTTTCAGGTTCATTCAGCCAAAGGCGCTTGATTTAATCTCCCAACGGAGCAACATCCACTTTTACGCCCATCGCCTCCAAATTCGAATGATTCTCCGCCGACAGCCCTTCATCAATAATCACACGATCAAAAGCGCTCAACGGGGCCACTTCGTGCAGCGCCGTCTTGCCAAATTTCGTATGGCATAACAATAAAATCTGTCTGGTTGAATGCGCAATCATGGCCTTTTTTACGCGCACAACCTGTTGATCGGGGTGATAGGCAATGCCCTTAAAAACAGCCGTGGTCGAAGTAATATAAACCTCGGCATGTAAGGATTCCATCGTGCGTTCAGTGAGCAAACCGGTAAAGGTGGCAAATCTTGGCAAATATTCACCGCCCAGCGTGATCAAATGAATATCCTTGTAAGCGGAAATTTCGGTCATGATCGGCAAAAAATTGGTAATCACTGTCAGCGGCGCCAATGCCGGCAGCATATGCACCAGGGGGAGCAGCGTGCTGGCTTCATCCAAAAAAATAGCCTGGCCGGTTTCAATGTAAGCCAACGCTGCGCGCGACATGGCTTCTTTTTCTTTTTGATACTGTTTCATACGAAAACGCAGATCGCTCTCAAATAAACTGGAAGGCAGCGCCGTGGCGCCGTTACGCACCTTGCGCAAAACACCCTGCATCTCAAGATCGTCCAGATCGCGATGAATGGTCATTCGACTGACCTGAAAAAGTTCGGCAAGCTCTTCCACCTGCACCGCTCCCTGCTCTAAAATGCATGTCGTAATCCATGTTTGTCGTTCGGTTTGAGAATAACTTGCCAGGGTTTGGGGATCTTCGTTTTTCATAATTCCGTTTATTCCTTTGTTATTTATAAGTTTTATAAACACACACCATGTTACAAACCACAAAAAATGTTTATACCATGATTATAGAGGAAATAAGGATAAACTTCCAATCTCCCATTGGATTTACAAAAAATCCCGGCAAATAATTCTTTTTTCTCGTTTTTGACCCAAAAAAGAATCAAAATCAAGAATTTGATTAAATGCTCATTTATAAAATTTGCTATGACTTACCGATAAGGGGATATTTTTATGTTACGTTTTAGTTAATATAACATAATATTGTGTTACAAAAAACATTGTATCACATCTTATTTTTAATACAATAGGCAAAATTATATTTAAACCGGATTGATTCCTGTCGTTTATCAACCAACCGCCCGGATAACATTCACACAAAACCAACCGGTCGTTCACGGATTATTCAAATGATTTGGTTAAGATAATCTCAATCAATAAAAAAGGAGAATTAACCATGTTTGATAAAATAAAAAAATCAGGCCCAATTGTGGCTGTAATTATCATTTTGGGAGCCGGTTTTTTAATGACTTTACAGACTTCACCGGTGTTTGCCGATACGCTTGATCAACGCGGTGGTCCCGCCGGGCGCGGGGGCGCTGGAGCGGTCTTAACACCGGGCAGTGGGCTGTTACAAGGCCCCCTCAGCGATGCCGAAAAAGAAGCGCTGTCTCAGGCTATTTTGGAAGAATACGGCGCTTTAAATTTGTACCAAAGTGTCATCAATCAACTGGGAAACGTTTACCCCTTTTCACAGATTGTTGTTTCAGAGCAGCAGCATGTTAAAGCACTGCTTCGCCAGGCCGACAAATATGGCGTTGTTATTCCGGATAAGCCCGGTTTAAACACCGCAACACAATTCAGCAGCCTGGCTGAAGCCTGCCAGGCCGGTGTAACCGCCGAAAAAGCCGACGCGGCGCTTTATGACCGGCTTTCCCCTTCAGTAAATCACAGCGATATTTTACAGGTCTTTAACAATCTGCAAAACGCCTCGCTCAACAGTCACCTGCCGGCTTTTGAAACCTGCCAGTAAACTTAACCATCACAACAAAAAATCCCCTTCACCGCAACGCGAAGGGGATTTTTTATGCATAACAACAGCAGGATTAACTTTTATCCTGAAAAGTTTGAATCAATTCCGAACGATGGGCAGCCTGTTCAGATAAAACATCCCGCATCAGACTGCAAACTTCCAATATTTTCGGGTTGGCCACGCTGTAAATTACATCCTGACCCTGGCGTTGGGCAAGCACAATGCCGCCGTGCCTTAAAACTGCCAGGTGACGTGAAACAGCCACCTGTGAAACACCCACTTCACGAGCAATATCGATGACGCGTTTCGGGCCTTCTTTAAGTGTGTGCAAAATCTCTATACGTGCGGCATGGCTCATAGCCCGGCACAACTCGGCTTGAAGCTCGTAGATGGATGAATAATTCATTGCGTATTCCTGTTTATCTCTATTTCTTTTTCAAATTTAATCCGGGTTTAAATCCTCGTCATAATGACCTGATGCAGCCATCTGAAATATCTCGCCGGCTGCATCAGGTTCATTCAATCAAAAAATGCCTGCCGCCCGGTGTTTCGTGGGCATCAGTTGGCGAGATTACCAGAATAAGTTGCGACTCGCCTTCGTCGTTGTTTTTCCAGCAATGCGGAAGGTGCGACTCAAAGACTATGCTGTCGCCCTGTTTAAGGTGGTAAATCTCATCCTCGATGTTATAAATTACACTGCCACTCAGGCAATATACAAATTCATAACCGGTGTGAACGATCATTTTTTCACCGCTCCCACCCCCCGGAGCAAGTGTCACCACAAAAGCCTGAATGCCGTTTCCAACCAGATCAATACCCAGGTTGCACATCAGGGCGTTTTTAAACACGGCCTGTTGTCGATTTTCGGCT
>JAJTBH010000153.1 GCA_021287005.1 Anaerolineae bacterium | reverse complement strand
TAATCTCGCGTCTGCCGAAAATATCACCCTGGCCATAAATTATGCGTTAGATGCATCTCGTAAACCGGGTTGGAATTTGCGCGATCGGGGAAACCTGGCTGTTTATTACCTGATAAAGGGTGAAACAAAACACAGCCTGAATTTATATCAGACTGTGTTAAATGATTGTCCGGCGCAATTTATAATTCTGGAATATCTGGAAACTCTGACTTTTATTAAAAAGATATTTCCCGATCTGAATGGTTTGCAGGTTATTTATGATTTATTACAGAATCACCTGCCCAACCCTAAGCGATAATCCAAAAATCAATGATTGATTTTTTTGATCGTAACCAATGAAAAAGTACGCGGCATGTTGCCTGAGACCGGGCAATTTTTCTGTGAGCACCCATTACAAAAACTGACGTCGCCGCAGGTTTGAAGCTCCTGTAAATAACGGGCGTGATCTCTGACGATTCCTTTATGGATAAGAGTCTCGATCATACCTTCAACGGCGCTTTCGTCCAGGCTTAACTTACGACTGATGTAACGCAGGGTTACCGGTCCGCTGCTGTTACGCATTTCATTAACAATTGCCGTCAACATAAAAAACCTCCTTGGTGTTTTTCGACAGCTTAAAGAATATCGCAGCCCAATCCGGTTTTCCGGCTCGGGCTGCGAAGGGAGATTAGATGAATAATAACGGTTGGTTCATCCCAGGCCCAACAGTTTTCCGACCTGGAAGACCAATGTGGCTGCCAGCCAGGCCAGGGCAAACTGACCGATGATGCTGACCCACATCCATTTTGAACCAAATTCCTGCCGCTCGGCGGCAACTGCCACCATGCAGGGTGTATACAGAAGGGTAAAGATCATAAAGGCAAACCCGGCCAGAGTGCCATGCCCGCCGCTTGAAGCATCAAAACCTTGTTTGATGGATACCATCAGATCGGTTTGTTCCTCTTCAGCTTCTGTTTCAAAAAGGTTGATACCCACCATCAAGGGAATGGATTTAACCGTATCCACAGTGGCTCCGGCAAAGCTGGTGACAACTTCGCCTAAATCTTCAAAGAAAGTTGTCGGTTCGGCGGCTTCTTCCTGCTCTGCACCTTCAACACCGTAAACCTGAGACATGGTGGATACCACCACTTCTTTGGCCAAAATGCCGGTCATAATGGCGCCGCTCGATTCCCAGCTTCCAAAACCGGTCGGGGCAAAGGCGGGTGCAATTAAATTGGCGGCACCGGCAAAAGCGCTGTGATTGACGTCGATATCGGCAAATTGACCGCTGCCATTAAGCGGAATGGCCAACAGCAGCCAGATGACAATGCTGACACCCAGGATAATTGTCCAGGCTTTACGCACAAAGGAAGAGGTGCGTTCCCACATGTTAATCCAGATACCTTTCAAGGTGGGAATGCGGTAAGGAGGCAGTTCCATGACAAAGGAACCGTGTGTTTCGGTTTTAAAAAGGGTGTTTTTGAGTAAAAAGCCCAGCAAGATGGCGGTGGCAATGCCAATCAGATACATGGCAAAGATCATAGTGCCGGCATTTTGCGGGAAGAAGATGGCTGCGAACAACACATAAACCGGCAGACGGGCGCCGCAGCTCATAAAGGGCACCAACAAACCGGTCAGGATGCGGTCACGTTCGTTTTCAAGGGTGCGAGTGGCATAAAAGGCGGGCACTGTACAGCCAAAACCGACGATCATGGGCAGAAAACTTTTTCCATGCAGACCGAGAACATGCATCAAACGGTCCATAACAAAAGCGGCGCGCGCCATGTACCCCGAATCTTCCAGAATGGCCAGCGCGAGGTAAAGACACATCAACACCGGCACAAAAACCAACACACCGCCCACGCCGGCGATGATGCCATCCACCATGAGCGATTCAAACCACGTGCCGCTCAGACCGGCCAGGTTAATCAGCGCCAGCACCCATTTGGTTATCGGGCCTGAAATCGTGCCGTCTACCCAGTCCAGGTAGGGTGCAGCCACATCGGTGGTGAACTTAAAAACAAACCACATCATCAACAGGAAAATGGGAATGCCCAGGTAACGGTTGGTGACGACTTTGTCGATTTTGTCGGAAATGGTGATGCGTTCCTGCGTTGATGAGCGGGTAACCGTTTCGCGCACCAGGCCGTTGATCCAACCATAACGCCGGTCGGCAATAATGACATCCACATCGTCGCCATACACCGATTGCAGGTGGTTTCTGCTCTTTTGTGCCTGATCAACCAGGGCGTTTACATCGGCCAGTTTTTTAACACGCGTGATAACATCCTGGTCATCTTCCAATAATTTAACTGCCAGCCAGCGTGAGTGATATTTCTGTTTGACAGTTTCATTTTTATTAATCATTCCTTCAAGGCTGGCAATTTCCTGCTCAACTTCCTTGCCGTAATCCACCAGAATTAATTTGCCCGTATAGGCGAGATCATGCGCCGACATGATTTACCTCCATCTCGGTTACTGCGTTAAAAATTACTTCTTTTAATTCATCCAACCCTTTTTCGCGGCTGGCAATAGTCTGTACGATCGTAATACCCAACCCCGCGGACAATTTGTCGATATCAATTTTGATGCCGCGTGATTCTGCCACGTCGCTCATATTTAATGCCATGACCACTTTCACACCCAGTTCAAGAATCTGGACGGCCAGGTAAAGATTGCGCTCCAGATTGCCAGCGTCTACCACGGCGACAACCAGATCGGGTTTTTCATCGATAATAAAATTACGGGCAATAACTTCTTCGAGTGAAAAGGCGGTCAGGCTATAGGTGCCGGGTAAATCAACCACGGTAAAATCGATGCCTTTATAATTCCAACTGCCTTCTTTTTTCTCTACCGTTTTTCCGGGCCAGTTGGCAACATGCTGGTGCGACCCGGTGATTGCGTTAAAAATAGTACTCTTACCGGCATTGGGATTGCCGGCTAAAGCAATGGTAAATTGTTTTGCCATTGAGATGCTCCTTAAGACAGCCCCCCTGGCTGTGTCTGATGGTTACAGGTTTTGGGGGGTGGCGGCCTCAACAAGCAGCTTGTGAGCCACACCTCTGCCCAGCGCCAGACGTGATTCTTTTACGGCCAGGATCATGGGACCCTGGCTGTCCGATTGAATAACGGACAGACTCTCACCGATGTTCAGGCCCAGGTCGGCCAGGCGTTTACGCACATCCAGACCGCCTTCGACCGAAACCAGCCGAACTGTTTCTCCGGGTGAAACCATGGCAAGATGCATCAATGGTGCGCCGCTCATTCCAGCACCTCCACTTGAATCTCTGCAGATTCGCTCTTGCGCAGTGAAAGGTTGTAACCTTTCACTGTAAATTCCACCGGGTCGCCCAGGGGAGCCACACGCACCACCTTCACTTCGCTGCCCGGCACAAGACCCATATCCATCATACGCTGACGGATCTGGCCTTTGCCACCCACGCGCACCACGATGCCGCGTTGACCGACGCGGAGTTTGTTTAATGGTACGTGTTGGGTCTCGTTTTGTTTTACCTCTTGATTTTTAATACTGTCCATACTTGAGACCTCTTTATGTGATTGATTATCCGGCGCCTTGTCAAACACCGGCAAATCAGGTTTATTAATCGACGTATTGAGAAGTACGTTAATTCGTTTTGCAAGAAAACGCGATAATGATAGCGTTGAATTATCTTCAAACTGCAAAAGCAGACCCTCCGTGGCAGTCGCCAGAATACAAACCGTTACACCCGGGCGAATACCGGCCTGCTCTAAAAAAATGCGTGTATTTTCATCCATTTCACAATGAAATACATGCGCCGACTGCCCGATGTTTAATTGATCCAGGCAGAGCACCGGCTCGGCTGGCAGCCGGTTATCCGATCGCGGAATCGGCTCGCCAGCCGGTGTATAGGAAGGAAACTCAAGGAATGCAGCCAACCGGTCTGCCAGAAGGTTGGGTGTGGTGTGTTCCAACTGACAGGCGATTTCGTGCGCTTCTTCAAATTCAAAACCGAGTTTTTCTGTTAAAAAGACTTCCCACAAGCGATGCCGGCGAATGATGTAATTGGCTTTTTCTTCGCCTTCGGGGGTCAATGATGCCCCTTTATAAGGCTGGTATGTTACCAGACCGCCATCCTGTAATTTGCGGCACATTTCATTGACCGATACCGGCGATATGGAAAAAACGTCTGCCAGTTTGGAAAGCGGTACAGGCTGGCGATTTGCCCACAGCCTGGCAATCGTGACGATATACATTTGCATGCTTTCACTTAATGGTGCCAGTGAATTCTCGATCATTTTTAGGGAAGCCTTTTGTAAAATAAAAATAATCTTTAGGTTGACCTTAATATATCATCGGCCTTTTTTTCTGTCAATATATTTAAGCATCAATCTAATAATTGACATTAGTATGTGCTAATTAATCTGCTTTAGTATTAACCCATAATGCGCGCAGATAAAACCCGGTCGATTAAATGATTCCCTAAAGAGGAAATATTAATAACTGGCGCTTAAAATAATGATTAAAAATTAATGGCGGGCATATAATTTAAATCATCAAATTCGGCAGATCAGGGGAACGAGCATGGGCGGCAGGAAATTTTACGACATCCATTGTCATGCTTTTAACCTAAGTCATCCGGCTTTTTTACCGTTTATTAAACGGCTTGGCGTGGACCGTTATTTATTTCTTAATTCCATACCGGGAATAAATTTTTTTATGTCGCGTTTTGCCGGTGATAAGATGAATGATATTGAGCGCCTGCTGGCTGTGGTTGAAAACGATATCGGCGATTTCTTTTTGATGTTGGAAAATGTAGATGTTTTACCTTTGTTGAGCGATGGAAAGCTGTTAATCGGTTCATACGATTATGAAAAAATGGTACTGACCCCGCTGATGATGGATTTTGGCATGCGGCAGGTCAACCGGATGCCTGATATTCATACCAAAATTCCATCCCATAAACGGATTACCGAACAGGTGATTGATTTATTTAATGGAATTAAAAGTTATCACGAACAAAGCGATCTGCATTTTTTGAAATTTATCCCTTTCTGGGACTTAATACGCAGAATTATGATATGCAGAAAAACCGTAAAAACCAGGTTTGCCTGCCTGAACTGCTTGATAAATACTTTTGCGACTTTGATGCCGCTTCCATACATGCGAGACCACAACTATTAAACCAACAGATGGGATTGTTTAGCGGTGACATCGATGACCTGGGGAATTATGCGTTTGCCGGAATTAAACTTTATCCGCCATTGGGTTTTGACCCCTGGCCCGATGACGCCGCAGAACGTGAGAAGGTGATTTACCTTTATGATTATTGTGTGCAAAAACAAATTCCGATTACCTGTCATTGCAGTGACGGTGTGTTTATGGCGGACAAACAGGCAAAAATAAATACGGCCCCGCAGCGCTGGCTGCCCGTTTTTACTTACGACAAGGCCAGGTTTCAAAATCTGCGTTTGAACTTTGCCCACTTCGGACATCAAAGCACGTGTTTTCATGGCTTTTTATGGCAGAAAACGATCCTCCGCATGCTGGCCGAATATCCCAATATCTACACCGATTTTTCATATCGGGGGGTGCACCCGGAATATTATCGAACTTTAAGCGAATTGTTACGCGTTTATCCACAAATTAAAAACAGAATTCTGTTTGGCACCGATTTTATGATTAACCTGCTGGATTGTGATTCGTACCATACCTATTTAAAAAATTTCATCACCTCCGGGGCGCTTGACGATGAACAAAAAGATTGTTTCGCCAGCCGCACCCCGGAGCGTTTTTTGTTTGACCTGTGATGGTTTAAACCCGCTTTTTTAACCCTGAACGAATCTCTTTATTGGCCCAGCGGTAATGGCTGGCGGTAGCCGAGATAAAATAGGCTGCCAGCGTATTCTGGTTCATCCAGGGGTAGAGCGCCGGGGTGAAGAGTGTTTCTTCGGGCAATTTTTCAATAACCTGCATAATCTGCTGGTACGAGGCCGCGAACTTTTCCAGAACGTCCGGTAAAGGGTCGCTAACGTGACTTTCATAAATAAAACGGTTGAGCGCCGGAAGCTGGTTCCATTTATAATCCGCTGCCGGTACCGCGGGAGTAATCCCTTTTTGGCTGTTTTCCAGCCAACCGAGGGCCATTTGTTCCCAGGCGGTCAGGTGCACCAATACGTCTTTGATGGCCCATTCGCCAACCGCATTGGTGCGGCAAATCTCCTCCGGAGATAAACCGTCCAGCAGCGTTTGCAGCTTATCATGTTCTGTTACGGCATCGTTAATTAATTGTGTTTTACTGAAAACTCTGGGCATTGCATCCTCCAAGGTTTATCGATTTTCCAAAAATGCGCTCACCAGGGCACTGAATTGCTGCGGCTGTTCTTCAAAAGAAAAATGAGTGGCTCCGTCGATTACTGCAAACCGGGCATTCGGGAATAGGTCGCTGTACTGCCGGCTGGCAGCTTCGCTTTGCAGGTCGTTGGAGCCGTGTAAAACCAATACCGGGGCCGTTACCGAACGCAGAGCGGGGCGGTAATCATGACTTTGCCCCATGCTGACATAACCGGCCCAGGTCATCCAACCGCCCGGTTCGCCCTGGGCGGGTAAATTATTAAGCGGCATGACCTGGCTGTAATATTCACCGAAGCGCGTATTTAATGCGATCAGATCGGTTTCGGAACGTTTAAAAAGACCACCAAAATCCATGTAATCCTTCATGAAGGCATCAAAACCGGCCTGTTCCTGCTGAGGCAGCCGGGCGCGCGTGCTGGCAAATAAATCATCCTGCTGCTGAGGCATTACCAGGGTGGTGGCCGGTGAAACCAGAATCAGCGCCTCGACATGTTCGGGAAATTCGGCGGCGTATAAAGAAGCCAGAAAACCGCCCCATGAATGCCCGATGATGATCAGTTTATCATCTCCCAGAATCTGGCGGATGCGTTCAATGTCGGCAATTTGTGCACCCAGTCCCAGGGTGCGGTCGAGGGTGGTCATATTTTCATACATGTTATTGGATGAAAAGCGATCAATCGGCCGGCTCGATTTGCCGCTGCCGCGTTGATCATAATAAGTAAACTGGTAAACCGCAGTTAATGGTTCCAACCCCGTCCAGGGTTGGCGGTAAGGCATGCCGGGGCCACCGTGCACAATCAAGACATGCCGACCCTGCCCCTGCGAAAAATGATATAAGCGAATATCCGGCTCAACCAGCCACATATTTCCCGCGTCTGCGGGTTGTTCGGGGGGTGTTAACGGCGCGCGTAAGTTTTTACCTTCTCTCACCATGCCGGGTTGGTAAAGCGGTTGGGTGCTCATGTACCAGAAAATACCGGCAACAATTGCCACGATAACAATGACGGCGAAAACCACAATCAAAATAATTTTATTCATATCCATTCCTCTTGATGTTTTTTTGTTTTTATTGGGGCGCGTATAACATGCTTATGGCTTTAGCCCAGTCTGCCACCATCTTACGCACCGAGTCGGGTTCTAATACCTCCACCAGCGGTCCGTAAGCCAGTGCGCTGCTGGATGCCCAGATTTCATCCGGAGCATGCATGGTCACAAGTACCCCTCCGTTGTTTTCTTCCTGCAAATCTTCCCAGTAGGCCCGGTTGGCCAGAGCGACATGCGCTATTTGAGGGGCAAAACGCAGTTTCACATTCAAGTAGGGCTGGTCCTGCCATTGAGTGGACAGGTAACTGTGAATGTCAAACTGGGGCGGCAGGGTAAAGTTTTCGGCCAACAGTTGCAAGGATTTAATCCGGTCCACGCGAAATGTGCGCAGTTCATGCCGCAGGTGACAGTAAGCCACCAGGTACCACCAGCCCCAGCGGTGCGCCAGCGCATATGGGTCAACCCGGCGAGACTCGGCTGCGGGCTGGTTGCCGCCCTGATAAACCAGCTCCAACCGGCGATGCTCGCGCACGGCTCGACGCAGCTTTTCAAGACTGGGGGTAAGAGCTTGCATGTCTGAACGGTGCAGCCCGGTGGCCACCAGAGAGCGCCGCGCCCAGATGATTTCCTGGCGTTGTTCATCGGGCAGCAGGTTGTCCAGTTTTGAAAGGGCCCCATGCGCCGCTTCACGATAAAGACTGCCCCAGATCTCTTCCACCAGACCGGATCCCAGCGAGACTGCCACGGCTTCTTCGGGGGTTAAAACCAGGGGCGGCATTTTGTAACCGCGCACCAATGAAAAACCGCCATTAGGGCCGCGCTCGCTGTAGATGGGGATGCCCATTTCATCCAACATTTCAAAATAACGATGCAGGCTGCGCACGGAGATGCCCAGTTCTTTTGCCAGGTCGGCCGCCTTTTGGTTGGGGCGAGACTGCATGAGCATGATTAACGTGATTAAACGAGATGCCGGATGTGTCATAGGTTAAAATCCTTCATCAGAATAATGGATATATATGTCATTTTACGTCATATATATAAAAATATAGGATGTTTGTTGAAATTCGGTAAAAATGGGTAATCAAGTATAATAATCGTGAGCTTCATTTTGTGCTTAAAAAATCCCTTCCAACCGGATGA
>JAJTBH010000152.1 GCA_021287005.1 Anaerolineae bacterium | reverse complement strand
ACGGTGTTCAGGAAGGTGCGGCGGTCAAAACTTTGTTTTTCCATAAAGGCAAAAATGCCTTGCTCCTGGTAGGTTTTTTCAATATCGCTGGGGTTGGCAACGCCGCTGACCACGATGGTGGGAATGCCAATGGCGCGGGTGCTGGCCAACAAACGATAACCTTCAAGGTCCTGGGCGGAGGTGGGCTGGTCCCAATCGCCCATGTTAATCTTGCCGCCGGTCAAAGACAGGTCGACCACGGCCAATTGAAACTTTTCGCGGCGCAGGTAACCCAGGGCTTCGCCAAAACTACTGCATAAACGCACCTGGTAACCGGCATCGACCAACAGTTCAAATAAAATGCTGCGCCAACCGGCGTCATCTTCCACCACCAGGGCGCTGCCGGTGGCCGTTTCATGCAGTTCTTCTTCGGGTGAAGCGGTTTTTTCGACGGCCGCTTTATTTTCTGTCCCAACGTTGGCCGGTGCAGACATGGCGCGGGCGATCACCTCGCGGAACTGGCTGCGGTTAAAAGCTTCTTTGCGTAAACAGGTGAAAGCGCCGTAATCGGTTAAAACACTGACGGCCAGCTCAACGGTGGCAAAACCGGTTAACAACAACTTCATACAGCCGGGATCATGCCGTCCCAGTGCTTCAAGGATGCGCAGACCTTCCTGATTATGAGGGTCATCGCCTTCCAACGACAGGTCAACCACAGCCAGGCGGTGCGGGTGAATGCGAACCAGGGTGAGAGCAGTCTCGAGGGTGTCCGCAACATCCACCACCATACCGGCGTCGGTTAATATTTCACTCAAAATTTGTTGCCATGAGCGTTCATCTTCAACAACCAGGGCGCGTGCACCAGCGGCGTTCATTTTTTATCCTCCACTACGGGTAACTTGAGTCTGAAAGTTGTGCCCCGGGAACCATCACTTTCCACGGTAACCGAGCCTCCCAGACGAGCCATAACGGTTTTTACCCACCATAAGCCAAAGCCCAATTTGCCGGGGCGGCTCTGGCCGCGACCCGAATAATTAAGCTCAAAAATGCGGGAATGTAATTCCGGAGGAATGCCCGGCCCGCTGTCGCTGACGGTGATTTCCACGGTGCGCAAGCGTGCAGCACCGCGAACAACAATGTGACCTTTACCCTTCATGGCATCGGAGGCGTTTTCAAACAGGTTGGCGAAAACCAGGGCCAGATTACGCTGGCCGGCTATAACGGGGGGTAAATCGTCGATGCTTTCAACGCTGATTTTGATATCTTGCGGTAAATTGGCTGTTTCCAGGGCCGCTTTGATGCATCCGGCAATATCAACCTCGGCCAGGTGAATGGGACGCAGGTGCGACAGGTTGTCGCGCACGGCCATCATGGCTTCGTTGGCGCTGCGTTCGATTTCGACCAGGTTGGTGGCCAGATAGGTATCCTGGCTGAGAGTCTGGCGGCATTTATCCTGAACGCCCTGAATGCGCACCGGGATGGTGCCGACTTTATTGTTTAACTGGTGCAGCAGGTTGGCGGCAATATCGCCAATGGCGGCAAAAGTTTCGGCTACGGCGCGCTGCTCCTGGGCTGAACGCAGGGCGTCGATGTTGCTGGCGTTTTGCACGGCCAGTACGGCGTAATGCGCCAGACAGGTGAGAATCTTTTTATCCCATTCCGATTCGGCAAAACGGCCGGGGTCCGAACTGGTGCTATACACGCTGAATGCGCCGATCGGGGCAAAAGCATCGCCGACCTTCAGCGGCATTATCAATGCGCGCGTCCAATCTTGCGCCATGGCCAGATCGGGACGATGAAAACGCGAATCCGAGCGCACGTCGTTGGTCATCAGGGTGGAACGGGTTAAAATGGCCTGGCCGGTTAAACTGCTGTAAAGAGGCAGGCGCCGTTGTTGTTCGGGGGTGCCGTGGGCAGCCTGCAAAACCAGCCAATCGTCTTCCACCAGCCAGATGTGCGCGCTGGAGGCATTAAGTAAATCGCAGGCCAATTCGGCCAGTCGCGCCAAAACTTCACTGCTGGGGTGGGAGATCAACATTTCGGCCACTTCCTGCAGTGCATCCAGCAGGCGCGCCTCTTGAATGGCGGTAACTGCCTGATCGGCCATTGCCTGCAAGAGGTAACTGTCTTGATCGGTAAAAGCGCCCACACGCGGGCTTTCGAGGTTAAGCACCCCTTCCACGCGTCCGCCGGCATTTATTAAAGGCACGGCCAGTTCGGAGCGCATTTGCATTTCGGCATCCAGGGGGTAATATATGCCGGCCCAGGGTGGGGCTTGCAAATCGTATACCAGCACGGGTTGTCCATTCTGGCAGACCCAGCCCATGACGCTGTGTTCGTTGACTTCCAGTATATCCACCTGGGGTTGTGATAACTCGGCACCGGCGATGGCGCGCGTAACCAGGTTCTGACCGGTTTTATCCACCAGACGGAAAATGCCATATTTGGCATTGGTTACTTCCAGGGCCATCTGTAAAATTGACTCGAGGGTTTCTTCCAGTTTCAACCTTGAAGAAATTAATAAACCGGTGCGGCGTAAGTGGGTTAATTCTTCTTCCTTGCGCGCCAGATCGTGCTGCACGCTGGCCATGCGAAAAGCCTGATAAATGGCCATGGCTGCCATATTTACAAAGTTTTCAACCGCCATTTCTTCAAGCTGGGTGATCATGCGGTCTTCAAACAGATAAACATATAAAGCGCCGACGGCCTGTCGGGCCACAATCAGCGGAAAACAGGCCACCACGCGTGCGCCGGCCTGAACAATTTCGGGGTTAATGGAAGTGTCGGGAGTTGCGTATGAGATCACCCGGTGGCCTTGCTGCAAAGCACGCCAGCCAAAACCATCGGGACGGGGAAAATCATCGGGGATTGAACCGGTACGTTCACCCGCCGAGACGCGCGAAGCCGGATCAAAGCTGTTTTTATCAGAGTCAAAGGTGTAAATAACTGCGGCAGCGCCGGGAATGACCTGAGTGGCGCTTTCTACAATCAGGTTCAATGTTGATTGAATGTCGACAGACTCATCTTGTTTGGTGCGGTTGATAGCCGCGCCAATCTGATTCAGACTGGCAAGAGCCTGTAATATAAGGGGATCAGTTTCGGAACAGGGGTCTACAGACTGCATGGGGTCTCCACCATCACATTATACGCTTAAAATCCGTGGGTTTTGAGAGCGCAAAGCCCTCAAAACCCACTGTTATCCAACTTATCAAACTACCGATAATTTTTTGGTTAATCCATGATCCGGGTCTGTTATCTTGAAACTAATAAACGGATCATGGACTAAATCCCGATAAAAGAGGAGCGAAGACCTGCCTTAATTTTTAGATATCGTAGTACAGGGTGAACTCGTACGGATGCGGGCGCATGCGAATGGGATCGAGCTCGGTCTGGCGTTTGTAGCTGATGTAAGCTTCGAGCAGATCGGTCGTGAAAACATCACCCTTGAGCAGGAATTCGTAATCGCTTTCGAGAGCGGCCAGGACTGCATCGAGTGAACCGGGAACCTGTTTGATCAGTTTGGCTTCAGCCGGGGGCAGTTCGTACAGATCTTTGTCGGCGGGTTCGCCCGGATCAATGCGGTTCTGGATGCCGTCGAGACCGGCCATCAACAGAGCGGCAAAACACAGGTAGGGGTTGGCGGTCGAGTCGGGAGCGCGGAATTCAACGCGTTTGGCCTTGGGGCTCTTGGAATAAACCGGGATACGGCAGACAGCCGAACGATTACGCTGTGAATAAGCCAGGTTGACGGGTGCTTCAAAACCGGGGACGAGACGTCGGAATGAGTTGGTGGTGGGAGCGGCCAGAGCCAGCAGAGCGGGAGCGTGTTTTAACAGACCACCGATGTAATATTTGGCCATATCGGAAAGACCGGCGTACCCTGATTCATCATAGAAGCAGTTGACATCACCCTTCCACAAGGACTGGTGGGTGTGCATACCTGAACCATTGTCACCGAAGAGCGGTTTGGGCATGAAGGTGGCGGTCAGGTTAGCTTTGCGGGCAACGTTTTTGACGATGTATTTGAAGAGCAAAACTTTATCGGCCATCTTGACCAGGGTGTCAAAGCGCATACCGATTTCGGACTGACCGGCGGTGGCAACTTCGTGGTGGTGTAATTCGGTGGAGATGCCGGCATCTTCCAGGGCCATCACGATGCGGCTGCGCACATCCTGCAGGGTATCCATGGGGGGAACGGGGAAATAACCGCGTTTCGGAGGAATCTGACCGCCGAAGTTGGGGCCTTTATCGGAGCCGCTGTTCCACCAGCCTTCCTGGCTGTCAATATAATAGAAGGAAGAATTGGTGCCGCCGCCGTAACGAACATCGTTGAACAGGAAAAATTCGTTTTCGGGACCCCAGAAGCTGGTAGTGGCCAGACCGGTCTGTTTTAAGTAGGCTTCTGCCTTGTGGGCAACATAACGCGGGTCGCGGCTGTAGGGCTGGAGAGTGATCGGGTCGTATACGTCGCAGATCATGACCAGGGTGGTGACTTCAAAAACGGGATCAATGAACGCCGAATCGGGGTCAGCCTTTAAGAGCATGTCGGATTCGTGAATTTCCTGGAAGCCACGAATTGAAGAACCGTCAAAACCGATACCGCTTTCAAAGAAATCGGCATCCAGACGGTGTGCCGGAATAGTAAAATGCTGCCACTGGCCGGGCAGGTCGGTGAAACGCAGATCGACCATTTTGATATCTTTATCTTTTGCCAGTTTTAAAACATCAGAAGCTGTCTTAGCCATTTTTGATCATCTCCTTCTATATATAATGACTCATGTGGGGAAAAATCTTGTCGAGTTTTAGTGATTATATAAATGCCAAAAGATTCAGTCTATGACCCATACGGGTCATATTTATCACCCTTTGGGTCATATGGTGGGTGATGTCCTTTCATTAATAGGTTAACCGCGCTCAGACCATCTTTAGCCGGCCGGCGCATGGTTAACGATGTGCCCCATTAGGGTCAGATGTTATTTAACGATACACAAAGGTTTCCCTTTTTAACCGTAAAAAAGATCGATAAATCGCGGTAAATGGGGGTCGTTACGGCTTTAACCGCTTTTTAGGGCCGGTATGGGTAATCAAAATTAACCTGTTCTCTGACCCTCGGATGATACAAACGGGGAATGTACAGACATCTGATGAATCTCGTAAAATTTTGTTTGATTATTTTTTAGGCAAGAGGCCGGGTATTATGTGGATAGCCATTTTAGTATTTCTCATTTCTTATATTGCCATTTCCACTGAAAAGTTTCCCCGTCATTGGACGGCGATGCTGGGCGGCAGTGTTTTGCTGCTGACCGGCGTGCTCAGCCCTGACGAAGCTTTGACTTATATTAACTGGGAAACGATCGGGCTGCTGGCGGGCATGTTTACGCTGGTGTCCATTTTGACCGAAGCCGGTTTCTTTCACTGGCTGGCAATGACTCTGCTAAAACGGGTTAACTTTCATCCCGGTTATTTATTTGTCATTTTAATTTTGCTGGCTGCATTTATGGCCATGTTTATGGACAGCATCACGGTGATGCTTTTCCTTTCGGCATTAACTTTCCAATTGTGCCGGTTGTTGAATATGGATCCGGTTGCCTTGATTGTAGCTGAAGTGTGTGCAGCCAACACCGGCGGCGCCGCTACCCTGGTGGGTGATCCGCCCAACGTTATTCTGGGTACCACACTGGGTTTTTCTTTTGCAGATTTTGTGGCCAACACGGGGCCTTTGTCTGTGATTGCAGTTGTTTTGTTGTTGACTTATTTTTACATCAGCAACCGCAAAGCCCTTAAAGTGGCGCATTCGGCTCTGAATCCGGAGACCATTCAAGAAATCGAAAAACTGCATCATGAACCCCTGCATGCGCACCTGACACGGGTCGGCCTGACGGGTTTTCTGATGGCGGTTGTATTATTAGTGTTCCACCTGCCACTTTCTCACTTCAGCGGTCTGCCGATTAATGCAGCCGTTGCGGCAATGGTTCCGGCCGGGGCAGCTTTAATTGCTCTAAAAGATAATCAGGTTAAGAAAGTAATTTTAAAGGTAGATGGTGAGAGCATTTTGTTTTTTGGCGGCCTGTTTTTATTAATTGGCGGCCTTGAGAAAGTTCAGTTGTTTGAAATGCTTGCCGAACATATGGCAACCCTGGCATTAAACAGCCCCGCTTTATTTATTTCCATTCTGCACTGGGGACCGGGTTTGATGAGCGGCGTGGTGGATAACGTGCCGCTGGCACTGGCGATGAGCTACGTGTTAAAAGACCTGGCAGCTTTACCCGCAGTGCCGCCGCTGGCGCTGATGGTCTGGTCCCTGGCGCTGGGGGTGGACATTGGAGGCAATTTGACGCCCATCGGAGCGTCGGCCAACGTTGTTGCGTATGCTTTTCTGGAACATCACCATGGAAAAGTGGGATGGGGGCGCTGGTTATTAATCGCTGCACCGCCGACATTACTGGCGATGATTGTGATGACCGGTCTGCTCTTCCTCAAAGGTGTGTACGGTTGGTATTGATCAACCGATTAGTTCTTGGTCTTTTTATTAAGGAGAAGATTATATGAAAAGCAAAAAATTGTCCCGTTTATTCCGTCTTAGTATTCCCCTGATTGTATTGGTGCTGTTATTCAGCATCACCGGAGCGGTTTTTGCGCAGAGCGGCGAACCGCCCAGCGTCAGCGACGTGGCTGCCAGCACAGGGGATGCCACATTGGGTGTTAACATGATGTGGTTGTTGGTCGCCGGTTTTCTGGTGTTTTTCATGCAGGCCGGTTTTGCGTTGGTTGAAACGGGTTTCACCCGCAACAAAAACGTAGCGCATACCATGATGATGAACATGATGGTCTTTTGTATCGGCGCCATCGGTTACTGGTTAACCGGTTTCGCCTTTCAGTTTGGCGGTGTTAATGTGACCTACCCGGCGGTTAATGGCTTGGACGCCTGGAATTTCTCTCCGGTCACCTTGGGCGATTGGAGCGGCCTGTTGGATTCAACTTTGATGGTTGGCGGCGCCGGTGTGTTGGGCTTAAAAGGCTTTTTGTTGGGTGGCCTGGGCGCCAATGCCGGTGTGCTGGCCTTTTTCCTCTTCCAGATGGTCTTCATGGATACGGCAGCTACCATCCCGACCGGTTCCATGGCCGAACGTTTAAAGTTTATCGGTTTTGTTTTAATGGGTCTGTGGGTCAGCATGTTTATTTACCCGCTGGTCGGAAACTGGGTCTGGGGCGGCGGCTGGTTGGCCAACCTGGGACGCAGCATGGGCTGGGGCAACGGCGCAGTTGATTTTGCCGGTTCCGGTGTGGTGCATATGATTGGTGGGGCCGTAGGTCTGGCCGGTGCGATTGTAGTTGGCCCGCGCATTGGTAAGTTTAATAAAGATGGTTCTGCCAACAGCATTCCCGGTCATAACATTCCCATGGGCGTGCTCGGTACGGTTATCCTTTTCTTTGGCTGGTTCGGTTTTAATCCTGGTTCTTCCCTGGGTTTTGTGGGCGCCTTCCGCAACCTGGCAGTGAATGCGGCCATTAACACCCTGTTGGCCGGCGCCATGGGCGGTTGTGCAGCTATGGTTTATATGTGGATTTGGGGCGCTTCGCGCAAACCGGATCCGTCCATGTCGGTTAACGGTATTTTGGCCGGTCTGGTTGCCATTACCGCTCCCTGTGCTTTCGTAGACAGCCTGGGTGCCGTCATCATTGGCCTGGTAGCGGGTGTCTGGGTTTGTATTGCCAGTGTTTTATTGGAAAAGCTCAAAATTGATGATCCGGTGGGCGCTGTGCCGGTGCACTTCTTTAACGGTTTGTGGGGTGTTCTGGCAGTGGGTATTTTTGCCAACGGCAACCCCGATACCGCAGCCTGGAATGGTGTGGCTACCCCGGTAACCGGTTTGCTTTACGGTGGGAACACCCAGATTATCGCCCAGTTTGCCGAGGCTTTGACGGTGTTTGTGGTGGTGTTTGGCCTGTCGTTTTTATTCTTCAAAGTGCTGGCAGCTTTCAAATTGCTGCGCACGGATGCCAAAGACGAATTGGCCGGACTGGATATACCCGAAATGGGCATCGAAGGATACCCCAAAGATTGGGAACCTTCCCCCGAAGCGGCGGCCGCTGCTCTTAAATAAACTATAGGCACGTGATATGATCTTAATGGGAATGGAGTTTGTGATCGATTTAGAAACAGGCTCCATTCCCAAAACATAATTCGAAAATGAAATGAATGGGAAACCATGTCGCTACCTGAAATCATTTACCTGGCTATGGGCGCTATCATTGCCCGGATTTTACTGGAGAAGACCTCAACCAGAGGATTTACGACTCTACAATGGCTCCAGTTTATCTTTGATATTTTGCGAATCCTCATCTTATGGCCTCTGGTGCTGTTTCTTGAAAAATTTGAAAACTGGCTGAAAACTGAGGAAAATCAATAAATTATGGACTCTTCTTCAACTTCCACTTCTTCAAATCCCGTTCGCAAAACGCTGGGGCTTTCTGGTGTGACCATGCATGCCATGACACTGGTTTCACCCGGTGCGTTTGTCTGGTTTTTATATCCCGTTCAGGCGGC
>JAJTBH010000151.1 GCA_021287005.1 Anaerolineae bacterium | reverse complement strand
GACCCAATGGCATGAAAGCGATCATTATGAAGTATTGGATGAAGCTTTTAAACAAATGTATCCTGACCTGGCTGTCAGCACAGACGATATCCGATTAATGGTTGTCTGGTTGAGCGATCGACTGCCATATGATGCTGTTGAAGATAGCGAAGACGAAAACGAATAGAAAAACATCACCCGGTTTTTATAACCGGGTGATGTTTTTAAACTTAAGGGAGTGTGAAAAAAAAACAGGCACCCTGATCGGGTGAACTTTCTGCCCAAATTTTGCCGCCATGCCGATGGATAATACGCGCTACAACTGCCAGGCCAATCCCCGTACCTTCGAACAAGTCGGCTGGATGCAGCCGTTGAAAAGGGGCAAATAATTTATCAGCGTAAGCCATTTCAAAACCGACACCATTATCTTTTATAAAAAAAGCATTTTCATCATTCTTGAAGGTTTTGCCAAATTGAATTTTGATAATTTCTCTTTTTGAAGAAAATTTCCAGGCATTTTGTAATAAATTAATCAGTACGGTTCGAATCAAAACCGGGTCAACCAAAGCAGATAAGTTTTGCTCAATTTCAAATTCAACCGGATGGGCCGGAAATGTGATTTTAAAATCATTTAATATTTCATGAATCAAATTTCCAAGGTTGATATTTTCGAGCGTGATTCCGGTGCGATTGGTGCGCGAAATTTCAAGTAACCCGTCAATTAATAGGGACATTTGATCGCTTGATTTTTGGATCTTTAAAAGATATTTTTTGCCTTCATCGTTAAGCGCATCCCCGTGGTCTTCGATTAAGATCTGGCTGAAGCCATTTAAGACCCGTAAAGGCGCCCGCAAATCATGTGATATGGAATATGAAAATGCTTCAAGCTCTTGATTCATGCGCTGAAGTTCAGCAGTCCGTTCATTAACCCGGTGTTCAAGCGTCGCGTTGAGTTGTTTAATCGATTCTTCATTGCGTTTCCGCTCATGGTTGTCTCGTGCAATGGTGACAAAATAATTAATTCCGTCCAGGCAAACCGGAGAGAAGACAACTTCCATTAAAAAGGACTGCCCATTTTTTCCAATAAGCTCTACATCGATGACACACCGCTCATTGGGATTAAAACAATCTTGATCATATATGGATCGGACCAGGTCAGGCGATACGGTTAATGATTCAAAGAGACGATTAATTAACTCGTCCCGTTCATAACCTAAAAGGTTTGAGGTTGAGAGCGTCACATCTTCAATATAACCTTCAGGAAGTTTTAAAAGGAAATAACAATCGGTACTTTGATCCAACAAGGCGCGGAATTTTTCCAGTTCGCTCAGCCTTTTTTGAAGCTCCGGGTAATAGCTTTTTTGGAAAGATTTTTCTCCCAGGCCTATGATTTTGTTTCGTAAGTTTTGCCGGTTATCTTGATCAGAGGGCGCTTGCATATAACGCCTCAATATCCAATTGAGTTAAGCCGGCCGGATTGGTGGCCATACAAGGGTCGTTCATGGCTTTTTCGGCCAATTCTGGAATGTTTGCAGCCGTTACGCCAATTGCACCCAGACGGGTTATAATGCCGGCCTTCTCTCGCAGTGATCTGATACCGTTAACTAATTCGACTTTTTGAAGTTCGTCGGGTAAATCGGAAGCCTGACCGAGCGCTGACGCGATTTGACGAAAGCGATCCGGAGCGCTCTCAAAGTTTTTTGCCATCACATGTTCCAATAAAATGGCGTTGCATTCGCCATGCGGCAGGCCATAAAAACCGCCGAGACTGTGAGCCATGGCATGGACGGCCCCTAAACTGGCATTGGAAAATGCCAGACCGGCATGTAAACTGGCCAGCATCATATTCGTACGCGCCTCTAAATCGTCAGGTGAATGAATGGCAGCCAGGAGGTTATCTTTAATTAATCGGATTGCCTGAAGGGCATGCAGATCAGTGATGGGAGAATGGGCGTTTGAACAGTATGCCTCAACGGCGTGCGTTAATGCATCGATCCCGGTGCAGGCAGTGAGATAAGGGTCCATAGTGGTGGTAACAAACGGATCGATTAATGCGACATCGGGAACGACCGCCTTACTGATTATGGCGATTTTTACTTTGCGGGCGACATCATTAATAATGGCAAACTGAGAAACGTCGGCGGATGTGCCGGCTGTTGAAGGAATGCAGATAAGCGGCGGTGCCGGAATGGGAACCTCATCAACACCTTCAAAACTGAGTATATGGCGTTGGTTGGAACTGACAATCCCGATGCCTTTAGCACAATCCATGGGGCTTCCTCCCCCAATGGCGATAATCAAATTACAATGGTTGTTAATAAAAACATTGGCTCCGGCCATTACTTCATCATCCCGTGGGTTGGATGATACCTGGTCAAATACGGTGTTGTGAATTCCGGCTTGATTCAGGTCGTTTAATAAGGGTAGAACCCAACCGGCATTAATGATGCCCGGGTCAGTGACGATTAAGACATGCCGGGCGCCAAGATTGGACGCAAACCTGGCTGCAAGACTGCGTGCGCCAGAACCAAAAATAAACTCGGGGGCAACAAATTTTCTTAATTCCAATAAAGAGACGTGAGATTCCATTTTTAATCCCATTCCACCAATAAATTATTTTTTATTATTATATTCGAATGGAATGTGAAATTTCAACCAATGCGGGGTAATAAATGACAAAAACAGTCGGATTATTCGCCAAACTCGAGTTCCAGTTCCTGGTTTTCATCCAGGTTTTCAAGAGGGTGCATCAGAATATCATCGAATAAAACTTCTTGATGCGCTTCAATGATGTGTCTTTTAATTAACTCAAGCATGGCAAGGAAAGTAATTACAACCTCTGTGCGATTTTGAGAAATTAACACACTTTTAAAACTGGTCGTTGAGGCGTGTTTCAGGGCTGAAATGATGGCATGAATTTTTTCGCGAATAGTAATGCGCGGGCGGGAGAGTACATTGGTTAATTGGGGTGGATTGGCTTTGAGAAAAATTTGGCGGGCAGTTTGTAAGATGTCATCCAGCGTTAAATCACTCAGATCTAGACGGGGTTCAAATGGCAGCGACGGCGGAACAACACGTAAAAACGTTCTGGAACCTGATGATTCTTTTTCTTCAAGATTAACTGCCAGTTCTTTAAATCGTTTATATTGTAAAAGCTGTTTAACCAAGGCGTCGCCAGGGTCTTCTTCTTGAGTTTGGGGTAATATGGATGGACGCGGCAGAAGCGCATTTGATTTAATTTGCAAAAGACGGGCAGCAATCACGAGGAAAGCCGACACTTCAGCCGGGTCCTGACTGGGTAATTTTTGTGAATAATCGAGGTATTGATCCGTTACCTGGGCAAGCGCCAGTTGTGTGATATCCAACTCGGCGTGTTCAATTAATTTTAATAAAAGGTCCAACGGACCCTCATAAATGGGGGTGTTGACCAGATATCCTTCGGTTTGATGGGCGGCAATCTGAAAACTCACGGGGTGTATTATATCAGAAATGCGATTATAATTAGGGTATGTCGGCTTTTTCTAAGTAAGGAGCCGATAAATTAAAATAAATTTTTTAATTAATTTATTACGGTATTATTACTATTATTTATAGCTTCTCTATAGAAAGTGAACGATCTGGAATCAGATTGCTCAATATTAACCGGATGAATTGTTATTTTATATTATTTATTCCCAATAAATTATTCGTTTTTTTTGACCTTTGTTTTAAATACCTAATCTATAAAGAGTCTTCAATGAGGGCCAGGGTGGATATCCCTTTTCGAAGTGTAAGTTCTTTTAAGGCAAAAACTTATGGTTTTAATCAAATTAAAAAAATTGTTCCAACCCAAAAGAAAAGAAACAGCCATCAAAGGGGCGAATGGCTTTTATCAAACCGCTGCCCGAATAAAGGAGTATTCATTTATGGCTGATGAGGCTAAAGTTGAAGTGAACACATCAACACGATGTGAAGAACCGGATGAATTAATCAGGCGGTTAAGTTTACCCGTGAAAGACAACTTGCTGTTGGCGCGCGCCTTGACTCATCGCTCATACTTAAATGAAAACCCGGAAGCACTGGAAGACAACGAACGCTTGGAGTTTTTGGGAGATGCCGTATTGGATTTTGTGGTCGGCGCCTGGTTATATCACCGGTACCCCGAAATGCCTGAAGGCGACCTGACGCGGATGCGATCGGCATTGGTTTACACCGAGCAACTGGCAAGTTTTGCACGTATGTTGGGCCTCGGAAATGCCATGCGTCTTGGTCGTGGTGAAGCACAAAGCGGCGGCAGGTCGAGAGATGCTTTATTATGCGATACTTTTGAAGCGATTATCGGGGCTATTTATATCGATTCAGGTATCGATAGTGTTATTAAATTCATTGAACCCATGCTGGCGGGAATCGCAGACGATATCCTGGCGAATCATAAAATCGAGGATCCGAAAAGTTTGTTTCAGGAATGGGCTCAAGCTCACCTGGGATTCACGCCGCAATATATTACCAGAAACGCCAGTGGGCCTGACCATTCCAAGGTATTTGAGGTGGATGTGGTGGTGGGTGGACAGGTTTATGGCAGTGGAACGGGGCATAGTAAACAGGCTGCCACAAAATCCGCTGCTTTAAATGCCATTGAGCGGTATAATATCCAGTCTTGAATTAATCTAAAAACGAACGGAAATCGAAAATAACAATGTCAAGATTAAAGTCACTGGAACTCCAGGGATATAAGACTTTTGCGAATCGGACTCTTTTTGAGTTCCCCGAACCGATCACGGCGGTTGTAGGACCGAACGGTTCGGGAAAATCAAATGTGTCTGATGCTATTCGTTGGGTATTGGGCGAGCAGTCATTCAGTTTATTGCGGGCTCGTAAAACTGAAGACATGATATTTTCAGGGTCCGAGGCCAAACCGCGGGCGGGTATGGCAACCGCTACGATTGTTTTTGATAATCATGACGGTTGGTTGCCGATCGATTTTTCAGAAGTGGCCATCACACGCCGCGCTTATCGAGACGGCCAAAATGAATATTTTTTAAACGGACAAAAAGTCAGGCTGAAAGAAATTTCAGAATTATTAGCGCAATCCGGACTTGCCGAACGAACCTATACGATCGTCGGACAGGGTGCGGTTGATTCAGCTTTATCATTAAAGCCGGACGAACGCCGCCGTTTTTTTGAAGAAGCAGCCGGTATCGGTTTATACCGCAGCCGGCGTGATGAAGCTATTCAACGTCTGGATACAACCCGGCGCAACCTTGAACGCCTGGCGGATATCGTTGGCGAGTTGGAGCCGCGCCTGGCCAGCCTGGAAAAACAGGCTAAAAGGGCTGAAGAATATGAGCGCATTAAAGCCGATTTAAAACTGTTATTAAGAGAATGGTATGGGTATCACTGGCATAAGACCCAAAAAGATTTGGAGCATTCACGTCATGTGGTGGAAGCCCAGGAAGAAAGATTAACTCAGGCAAAAGAGCGTTACGGGCAGGTGGAAACCGAAATGAACGGCGTGCGTTCAAAACTGAGTGAATTACGTGGACAGTTAAACCAATGGCATACGGAATCCTCCGGACTGCACCAACAGCGTGAACAAATTAGCCGAAACCTGGCTGTGCTTGAAGCGCGCCAGCATGCACTGGTGGAGCAAAAGAAAAGCCTTTTAAGTGATTTAACGCGCCTGGAGGAGGAACAAACCGCCTGGGCAGATCGTCTGCAAACCTCACAATCAGATGCTGAACGCTTAAAAAACGACTTAAAAGAAGCGCGAACGCAGTTGGAAACGGCGCGAAAAAACTTAACCGTGCGCCAGATCGAGCGTGAAGCAGCAGAAAAAGAATTAAGAGACGTGCGCCGGCAGTTGGTGGCGAATGAAACCCGCAAGGTGGAATTATCAGCCAAAAGAAACGAGTTGATGTCTCGGCTTGAAGGCTTGAAAAAATCCCAACAAAGTCTTGCTCAATCGATTGCAGCAGATTCACGCAATTTAATAGATGCAAAAACCTTGTTGGATAAAGCCACACGCGAGCTGGCTGAAGCGGAAGAAGAAAAAAGTTATGCCGAAGAAACATGGGGTGAACAACGCGCTCAGACACGTAAGCTGGAAAGCACCCTTAAACAATCTCAGGATGAACTGAACAAACTTGAGGGGGAAAGATCTCGTGCAAAAGCTCAACTGGATGTTTTGGTTCAAGCTGAGAGCTCCTTTAGCGGATTAAATCAAGGGGCTAAGTATATTCTCGAATCTGCCAAACAGGGTAAGTTGACCGGTTCGTTTTCTTCGTTAAGCAGCCGGATTGAAGTGCCCCGGGATTATGAAGCGGCTATCGCAGCCGTGTTGGGGGAACACCTGGATGGCGTCATTATTAATGGAAAAGAAGAGCTAGAAAGAGTTCTGGCGTTTGTTGAAAACGCTGAAAAAGGCCGGGCCGTTTTGATACCGGACGGATTGATAAAAAGTAGCGAGGTCTTGAGCTCAATCAATGACCCTGATTTTATCGGGGTTGCCAGTTCACTGGTTAATATCCCGGAAAATTTAAAAACCGTGATGAGTTTGCTGCTGGGGCAGGTGGTGATTGTTAAGAACCGCAGCGCCGCTCAACGGATTATCAATCAAATTCCATTAGCTGCACGGGTGGTTACCCTGAAAGGTGAAATATTCTGGGGAAACGGCGTTGTTATTGCCGGCCAGGAGACACGCGGCGGCGTAATTGCCCGCCCACGCCAGAAACGCGAATTGCAGGAAGCACTTGAAACCGTCAACCAAAAACATAAAGAGTTGTTTGATCAGGTGAACCGGCTGCAAAAAGAGCTGGAACAATGCCGCCAGAAAGAACACCAATTGGATGCAGAAGTGCGCCGTCTCAGCCAACAGGTGACTCAGAATAATCAAAGTGTGCAAAAAGCCAACCTGGCCGTTGAACAAGTCAAACAAAAAGCTGAGTTTCAAAAAAATCAACTCAGCAACCTGGACGGACAAATTAAACGATCCGATGAGGAAATTAAAAAAGTCGGTGATGAAATACAAGGCGTCTCCGGAAAAATTGAAGAATTTCAGACTGAGCTGCGTAATAAAAACCGCGCCCTGGCGGCTTTGCCGTTGGATGAACTGCAAGCCCAGGTGGTTCATTGGAATACACAGCAAGCCGTGATTGAACGGGCGGTGAAAGATTCGGAAGGCCGGCTGTTGGAGTATCAGAATAATTTAAAACAAAATGAGAACCAGCAAAACGAAGCCCGCAGCCGCTTAAATCGAATGGCCGAACAACAGGGTGGTCAGGAAGATGAAAAAAAACAAATGAGCGGCCAGGAAGCCGAATTAAATGGCGCAATTCAGGTGTTAAGTGAAAAAATTGAACCGGCCGAACAGGATTTAATTCGTGTAGAAAAAGCACAAGAGAATATTCAGGATGATTTGACCGCCGCTCAACAGGCTGTAAGCGTTGCCGAAAGGTATGTCGCACAGGCACAGTTGGACGTCACCCGCCAGCGCGAATCGCTTGACTCGTTGCGAAGGAAAATTGAAGACGATTTTGGTCTGGTGGCCTTTCAATATACGACAGATGTATTGAGCCCTACGCCTTTACCGTTGGAAGGGATGGTGGCCGAACTGCCGCTGATTACCGAGATTCCACCGGAAATTGAAGATAATGTTACCCGCCAGCGCGCCTTACTGCGCCGGATGGGAGCGGTTAATCTGGATGCCAAAAACGAGTACGATTCGGTCAATGAACGATACGAATATATGATCGCTCAAATTGAGGATCTCAAACAGGCCGATTTTGATTTACAACAGGTTATTACCGAACTTGATGAATTAATGCGCAAAGAGTTTAGCAAAACATTTAATGCGGTTGCGGGCGAATTCCGTCAAATATTTTCACGCCTTTTTGGCGGGGGATCGGCTAAACTGGTGCTGGTGGATAAAGAAAATCCGGCCGATAGCGGCGTTGAAATTGAAGCCCGTCTGCCCGGCCGGCGGGAGCAGGGACTTGCTTTATTATCGGGTGGAGAGCGCAGTCTTACGGCTGTGGCCTTGATTTTTGCACTGTTAAAAGTTTCACCGACGCCCTTCTGCGTATTGGATGAAGTGGACGCAGCCCTGGATGAAGCCAATGTGGGGCGTTTTTGCGATTTATTAAAAGAACTAAGCCATAATACACAATTTGTCATCATCACTCACAACCGAAATACCGTCAGTGCCTCAGGCGTTATTTACGGTGTTACCATGAGCAAAGATTCAATCAGCCAGGTCATCAGCCTGCGCCTGGACGAAGTCAGCGACGACATGGTGAAATAAAAAAACTTCCAACGACAAAATAAAAAACCCCTTCCGATATTGTTAAACCGGAAGGGGTTTTTTGATCGTTTATTTATGAAATACTAATTGCCGGGGAAGATAATTTCATCTTCGGCTAAAGCCGGTTCAGTAGGAATATACTGAGCAAAATTATCGGTTTTGGTAATGGTTGCGGCTGTTTTGGCATCCGTCAACCAGGTTTGAAGTTTTTCGGATTTCAAAGAGTCAAATTCAGATTGAGTAATGGGGCGAACTTCATGTCCAAGCACCTGAATGATG
>JAJTBH010000150.1 GCA_021287005.1 Anaerolineae bacterium | reverse complement strand
GGGTGGTCTTACCATGATCGATGTGGCCCATGGTACCCACATTCATATGCGGTTTGCTTCGATCGAACTTTTGCTTGGCCATAATTCCTGATTCTCCTGTTGCTTGTATTATTATTTGTTCATAATAGCAGCAAGAGCCCTCAATGGGATTTGAACCCATGACCCCGTTCTTACCAAGAACGTGCTCTACCAACTGAGCTATGAGGGCTTGCCGTCTTGTTTTCTCAACCTCATTCTCTTCGGTTGAGGTCATTGGATCAAAGCTCTTGTGCTTTGATCAGGTGGGCAGTAAAGGATTCGAACCTCTGAAGGCGTCTGCCAGCTGATTTACAGTCAGCCCCCTTTGGCCACTTGGGTAACTGCCCATTTCCTCGAATGTCACGCGCTCTTTTTCAAGAGGTTGTTGATTCGCAAGTGAGATCGTTCCGAAGACCTATCCCACTCGCCAATCACCAACGACTGGCCTAAGCCGACGATGGGAATTGAACCCATAACCTACTCATTACAAGTGAGTTGCTCTGCCGATTGAGCTACGTCGGCACTGAATTGTTAATTCCTCATCAACACAGCGGACAAAATTATACCAGATGGTTTTTAAAATGGCAAGCCTTAAAGTCCACTTACTTCAGTTTTTCGTCTGCCTTGCTCCAGAGCAGACGAATTTGGAGTCTATCAGATGTCGCCCGACTAGTCAAGATATTTGCTCCAAAAAAACCGCTCGTTGTTTCCATTAGCTTAAATCCGTCTCACTCTGTTTCATTCAATGGCTCAATAAAATCCCCGCGGGCTTGCATGACACCCTTAACATTTTCAAAACCGCCCGATGGCATAAACGCCCCCTGCGGTCCGCGAAAATATAAGGGCAGCCCTTCGCTGATGCCGCCGCGCGATAGGTTCAGGGTGGGGTCTTCACGCTGCAGGTGGATATGCACATGCGGTTCGCTGGTATTGCCTGAATTTCCACATAAACCCAGCACAGCCCCTTCTTTGACCGTTTCTCCGGCTTTTACCTGCAAACTGCCGGGCTGCATATGCGCCAGAATTAAATGAGTCCCCTGCGCCGCTTTCAGAGCGACATAATTTCCTTCGGGAGCTTCGTTTACATTGGATAATTTTCCGGGAACCTGATCCGCCTCACCGTCATGAATCGCAATCACCTCGGCATCCAGCGGTGCAACCACCGGCAGACCGTAACACCCATAATCCTTCAGATGGGCGCTGCCGTGAAAAGCCGGTTCAACCACCAGGTCATAGGCCCAGCGTTGTTGTGGACTGGCTGCATGATAATTAACCGCCAGGCCGTCGCCGCCCCAGGCCACCCGGGCGGTTGTTTTTAAAGGTGAGTGAATGTTAAGGCTTTCGCCCTGTGTACGTTGCAGGTTGGATGGATAAGCCACCGTTACAAGTCCGAACATCCACACCAGAGGGAGCATACACGCCCCTAAAACGCAGCCCAATAAGGCTGTAAACACGCTTAAACGACGTTTAATCACGCCGTAAATGATCAAACCTACAAAAAAAGGAATGGCCAGCAGTGCCAGAAGTTGAATAAAATACCACGCCAGCACACCTTTTAAACCGCCGGCCAGCCACACCAGTCCCCACAGGAGGATCAGGCTGCCTCCAAAAAACAAGGGTAAAAGAATTTTTGTGCTCGTTTTTATTATCTTCATATGCATTCCCTGTCATTCGACAACGTGATGGGTTGATTCACATCACAATTTTAATTTTTAAACACTTTTCCGCAGTCATTATAACAGGTTGCCATTCACCGGCTTTCGCCGGTTGACTTTTAAGCCCCCTTTGATTATGCTTGTTTTTATGCCCGTATCGACACGCACTTTGCCCGCAAATTACACCCTGGTCGACAACATCGATCTTTCTCAAAATGTACGCCTGGCCGTTATATTAAACATTATCGCCGCCCTGCTCTTTTTCATCAGCCTGGGCCTGGTTTATCTTTTTCTGGTTAACATCCGTCCCGAGACAGCTTCGAGAAGTTTTTCCCTGGATATAAATCTGTTTTCATTATTATATATAGCCGGCTTTTTTTTGGCGATTGCCATTAACCTGGTGCTTCACGAAGCCATTCACGGATTTTTCTTCTGGTTATTTACCGGCGACAAACCCGTTTTTGCCCTGCATCTGGCATACGCTTACGCCGCCGCTCCCGCATGGTATCTTCCGCGCGCACGTTATGCCATCGTGGGACTTGCGCCGCTTTTGTTGATAAACGCCGCCATCCTGGCCTGGCTGCCCTTCGCGCCGCAATTCAGCCTGGTGTTCCTGCTGATCATGCTGGCTTTTAATACAGGCGGGGCTATCGGTGATATCTGGATAGTCTCCCGCCTGTGGCGTCTGTCTCCTGCGGCATTAATTAATGATCACGGTGATTGTGTCCGTTTTTACCAACCGCAATAATTTTTAACCAAAAAAGGTTAATTTAGTTGGCGGGGGCGCAATCATAAAGGGATACCTGCATTTCCTGCCCCATCACACCCGGTGTACCGGGAGCGCCGTTATTGTTGTTGTTTGGCGAGAATGCCGTGCCATCCGGCGCGCCCGAATTACGCGTGGTGGTGTCAAAACCCTGCACCAGTGAACAATGTTCGTTAATCCAACTGCTATTTTGTGAATCCATTCTTCCGCCGCGTCCGCCGCCGCCTTCATAGATAAAACGCAGTTTTCCGCTTGAAACCAGGCTTTGCAGTTTGTCGCTGTCCAATACCTGATCCTGTCCGCTGAAACCGCCCATATATAACACCGGTCTTCCGGTGCTAATCACATAATCGGCGCCCTGCATCGAGCTGGGCACGGCCATTAAATAACTGTCTGCATCGGTGTTTGCTTCGAGATATTGCAGCAGCGCCTGGTTAACCTGCAAATCAGCGCGCTGTCCGGGACCCCGCGAATTGTTTTCATAAGCCGACGGCAAAGATTGGTTGCCGCTGGCATACTGGTTGGTTAATCCCGACCAGATGCCGGGGGTGATCAACAAAGCCGCCATAATGCAGCTAAAAGCGATAGAAGACAACCACGGCCAGAATTGCCAGGGTTTATGACCGTCTTCGGATAGGGTTTCAGGCCCCGCTTGCGCCAATGCCGGGCGGGCAGCCGCCGACCGCCAGTCGCGAATAACGGCAGCCAACAACAATGCGGCGCCCAGGCCAAACAAAACCCAGACCCAGTTCATCCAATACACATCTTGGATAAACTGCGCTGCCGTATACATCTGAAAAGCCAGCGTACCGGCGCCTGCGGCCAGCAGCAGCAAGGCGGCCGGCCAGAATCGATTTTTGCCCATCTGCCAGAGCTGAATGCAACCCACGCCTACCAGGGCCGCCAGCGGCGCTGCCAGCATGGAAAGATAATATTCGTGGAAGAAACCGGCCACACTGAAAAAAGTTGCACCGGTCAGCAGCCAGCCGCCCCACAACACCAGCATCCGGTGATTTAAAGCCAGCGGCCATTTCAGGCGGGTGCCGAAAAGCAACAGCGCCATGCAAAACAGGGCAAAAGGCAGCATCCAACTGACTTCTTTGCTGAGCGGCTGGGTAAACAACCTTAATACACCCGCCCGCCCCGTGCCCGGGAAACCGCCGCCTCCAAAACCACCTCCTGGACCGCCGCCGTTGCCGGGTTGGCGCATCATGCCGCCGTTATTGGGCATCTGTGGTCCGCCATTGTTATTGTTATTCCAACCGGGGCGCGAAGAACCGTCATTAAAATTGTTGCCGCTCCGGGGCATGTTACCGCCGTTAACCTGCGGGCGTGAACCCGAATTCGGATTTCCCGGTTGAAGCATGGGGTTGCCCCCCGTAACGGGCGCTCCAACCTGGAAATTCCGATTAGCCCCCATGCCCATCAAACGATTTACGCCGTTGTAACCTACAATCAGGTTAAGCACGGTATTGTTGCCGCTGCTGCCGACATAAGGCCGGTTTTCAGCCGGGGTCAGATCCACAGCCACGGCCCACGAGAGCGAAACCACCACCAACAAAACGGTCGCCGCGCCCAGTTTTAACAATTTCCGCCCGATTTTTTCGGGCGCGCCCAGGAAATAACAGGCAAAAAAGGCCGGCAGCGGTAAAAAGGCTTCCAGCATTTTGATGTTAAAACCCAGGCCAACCAGAAAAGCGCCCAACAGCAGGTAACGCATTTTGGCGCTTTCGGTAGCTTTGATAAAAGCCCAGGTGGCCAGCAGCAGGGTAAAAATTAACAGGCTGTCCATGGTGTTGTTGCGGTCGGTAGCCACCACCACCGGCGTTACCGCCAGTACCAATCCCGCCAGAAGTCCGGCCGGTACGCCGAATGAACGTTTTACCAGGTAATACACCAGTACCACTGAAAGTACACCGGCTAATAATTCGGGGAATAAAACGCCAAAACCGTTTACACCAAAAACAGCCGCAGAAGCCGCCTGAATCCACAGCCCCAGGGGCGGTTTATCCACGCTGACTGAGCCGCCCGGTTCAGCGGCCACAAAAAAGAAGTTGGGCCACGATTGCAGCATGCCTTTAACGGCCGCAGTGTAATAATGATTGGCGTACCCCAGCGCCGACAGGTTGGAAAAACGCAGCCCGGCCGCCAGGATAATTAAAACCGCCACACCCACCCATTCCAAAATTTTTTCACGCCGCAGTTGGTTGGTTCCGACCGCGTTATTTTTTATCCCTAAAACATCCATCCATGCAATTCGCATATTCCGTTAACTCCATCTGTTCTGTTCCGTTATTAACACTGAATGTCCAGCGGTTGTTGACCGTATAATTCCAGAGCATGCCCGCACTGGTGGCGCACAATTTGGCCGCCAGGCCGGCAAAACCGGCATCATCCAGCACGCCTGAAAAATAAGGGGTCAACAGGCCGATCAATAAATTATTCACCAGCAGCGCAAAGACGCTCACCAGCACAAATTGTAAAAATTGCAGCCCCATTGTCTTTTTAGGACGTGAGGCATAGGTCCAGCGCCGGTGCATAAAATACGTATTTAAACCGCCCGCGCTGTAAGAAAGCGTATTTACAATTAATGCCGGTAAATCAAAGGCAACATGCAGAACAGTAAACAGGCTGAGGTCAACCAGCGTACCCATTGCACTGACCGACAGGGAGCGCATCAGGGTACGGGTGGAATGATTGATATGCAAACGATAAGGAAAAGCTGCCATTTTTCGACCATCTAAATTTATAAAATTCCAAACTGTTATGTGGTGCATATTTACTGCCATAATCTGCCTTTATTAAGCGTCAGTATAATCAGTCGATATTTAGATTTGATTTAGCCGGGGTTGGGATTTTATTAAATAAACCGTTATGCCTGGAATATAAAAAATCCCCGCCGGAATTCACCGGCGGGGATAAAACCTCTGATTTACTGCTTACGAAATCCACTCATACCGCGCCGTAAAGTGGCGCAAAACGGGGGCGGCATAGGTGAAACGCAGACCGTGGATTTCGTTTTTATGTTCGGCCGCATAAGCCACGGCTTCGGCCACGTAATCCATGTGCGAACGCGTATACATGCGCCGCGGGATGGCCAGGCGCAGCAGCTCGTTGGGAGCCGGGGCATCACTGCCGTCCGGGTTTTTCAAACCAAACAAAACCGTGCCGATTTCACACGAACGAATACCGGCAATTTCATATAAATAGGCGCTCAAGGCCGTGCCGGGATACTGGTTCCAGGGAATATGGCTGAGCATGGCGCCGGCATCAATAAAAACGGCATGTCCGCCCGTGGGGCGCACAATCGGCACACCGGCATCCAGTATTTTTTGCCCCAAATAGGCCGTCTGGTTGAGGCGGTAGTTTAAGTAATTTTCATCCAGCACTTCTTCCAGGCCCACCGCCAGGGCTTCCATATCGTATCCGGCCAGGCCGCCGTAGGTCACAAAGCCCTCAATCGGGATCATGCGGTTGCGGCATAACTCAATCCAGTGATCGTCATTCATGGCCAGAAAACCGCCAATGTTGGCCAGGCCGTCTTTTTTGGCACTCATGGTTGCCCCATCGGCATAAGAGAACATCTCCTGCGTTATTTCCAGAGGGGATTTATCGGCATAACCGGCCTCGCGGCGTTTGATAAACATGGCGTTTTCGGCAAAACGGCAGGCGTCAATAAAAAATGGAATGCCATATTTGCGGCAGACCTGGCTGACTTCGCGCAGGTTGGCCATGGAAACGGGCTGTCCGCCGCCGCCATTATTGGTCACGGTCATCATCACTACCGGAATGCGCTCGCGCCCCACGCGTTTAATCAAATCCTCCAGGCGCGCCACATCCATGTTACCTTTAAACGGCGCTTCAAGCATGGGTTGTTTGCCTTCGGCCACCAGCAAATCATCTGCTTCTGCGCCCTGCAATTCCACATTGGCGCGCGTGGTATCAAAATGGGTATTGCTGGGCACGATTGAATCCGGTTTTAAAATGGCGCTGAAAAGGATGTTTTCGGCCGAACGTCCCTGGTGGGTCGGAAGTACATACTTAAAACCGGTGATCTTTTTAATCTGACCTTCATATTTATAAAAAGAACGGCTGCCGGCATATGATTCATCGCCGATCATCATGGCGCTCCACTGCGCGGCGCTCATGGCTCCCGTGCCCGAGTCGGTCAACAAATCAATCAACACATCTTCGGCTTTCAGGTTAAATATGTTTAATCCGGCCTCTTTTAAGGCAGCCTGGCGCTGCGCCGGGCTGGTAATGCCAATCGGTTCAACGCTTTTAATGCGAAAAGGTTCAATTTCAGTACGGGCTGTAAAACTCATCACGGGTATGCTCCTTGATAAAAAGTATCGGGCGGAAAATTATCCTTCGCCACACAACAGCATACATGATACAATTGGTCAGTTCCAGTTTTATTAAATCGAAATAGACCAATTAATGATGGATATCCAACTAACCCTCGACCGCTCACGGCGCACCCCTCTGGCCGTTCAAATTGCACACAGTCTGCGCGACGCTCTTTTCACGCGCCAGATTACCCCCGGCAGCCAATTGCCCCCCACGCGTGAACTGGCCCAACGTTTACAGGTTTCGCGTATGGTGGTGGTGGAAGCTTATGAATGGCTGGTCTCCGAGGGTTATGCCGAATCGCGCCCCGGCAGCGGCACCTTCATGACGGCGCCGGTTGGCGGGCAAAAACCCGCGCCGCGCCATGCCCTGGAACCGCCGCGCCGCACCGATTTGCTGCCCGTGCCGCCCGTACAGGTCGATTTTCGCCCCGGCCTGCCGGCGCTCGATCTTTTTCCGCGCCCATCCTGGAAGGCCAGCCTGTCGCACAGCCTGTTGGATGCCGGCAGCGCAGAAATGGGATACGGACCGGTGGAAGGGCTGCCGCGCCTGCGCCGTGTGATTGCCGAATATATGGCCTGCCGCTGGACCCCGACCGGCTGGTGGTCACGGTGGGCGCCGCCCAGGCTGTGGATTTAACCCTGCGCACGCTTGCGCCGGTGACACAAATGGCCGTGGAAGAACCCGGCGCCGAGCCGGTACGCCGCCTGGCGCATCTTTACAACATCCCCTTGCTGCCCGTGCCTGTGGATGAAAACGGCATGCGGGTAGACTGCCTGGCAGCCCAAGCCACACCGCCCGCACTGGTGCATGTGGTGCCCTCGCATCATTACCCCACCGGTTGGGCACTGAGCCTTGAACGGCGCAAACAACTGCTGGCATGGGCTGCGCGTAACGGTTCAATCATTATCGAAGATGATTATGACAGCGAATTCCGTTTTGACCGCCTGCCGCCCATCGCCCTGGCGGCTCTCGACCCATCACAACAGGTGGTTTATATCGGTACTTTTTCAAAAACCATTTTTCCGGGGTTAAGGCTGGGTTTTTGCCTCCTGCCCGAACGGTTCATCAGCGCCTTTTTGGACTTAAAATGGTTTTCGGATCGTTGTGTGCCTGTTCTGGAACAATTAACCCTGGCCGATTGGCTTGAAAGCGGCCTGTTCGAACGCCATGTGCGCAAAATGCGGCGAGTTTACGCTGAAAGGCGCGAATGTTTATTAAACAGCCTGCATCAATATTTTGGCGATGGTTTTCAAGCGCTGGGCTTGCCGGCCGGAATGCACATTTGCACCCGTTTTGACCTGGGCAAAAACGAAAACGAATTGTTAAGCGCCGCTCTGGCAAATGGGGTTAAGGTATACCCGGCCAGCGTCTGTTACCAGGACCCGCCGCTTTACCCCCCGGCCGTTATTCTGGGTTACGGGCACCTGTCTCCCGATGCCATCCAACAGGGTGTTAAGCTGCTGGCCGGCGCCTGGCGCTCACAAGGTTAATTCCCAGGTTTCAGACACCAGATCCTGGCCAAAATCATGATAAGCTTCACTCTCCACCAGTTTAAAACCGGCTTTCTGGTAAATATGGCGTGCGGCGGTCAGGATGCTGTTGGTCCATAATTCCATTTTTTGATACCCGCATTGGCGCGCAAAATGAATACATTCCTCCACCAGGCGCGCGCCCATGCCCAGGCCGCGCGCTTTGGGGTGCACCAGCAGGCAGCGTAATTTGGCAATTCCCTCGGCCTTTTTGACCACAAACACCGAAC
>JAJTBH010000149.1 GCA_021287005.1 Anaerolineae bacterium | reverse complement strand
GTGATAATTGGGAGGAAACAGATAAATGTTGATAGATGAAATCACCTTCAGGTGGGTTCAATGTAATAATTCCATTGTGTTTTCGATCAATAGAATTATTTACACTTGATAATATCAACTTCACTTGAACCACTTCATCGGGCTTGAGCGTTTTTACACCTGCATCAACTCGAATTATTTCATTCAAGCCTAATAATCTAATTTCCACCTGAACATCTTTTTGAGTTTTGTTATGTAGATAAAAAGTATATCCTTCGTTTGATAACTGATCTGTTGTCAGGTTTAAATCGCCATCGGGCACACCCAATAGTTCAATTTTATTATTTTCCGGTGTGGGGGTCTGCCGGGCCTGGACGTTTAAATATGGATATGAAACAAACAGGAAAACAAATAGAAATACGACGCACAAAATTTTTGAAGTTCGCATATATTTCCTCCCTGAACCGCAAGCCTGTGCATGAATATTTAATTAATTTCAGTATAACACTCCTCCAGACAAGTTCAATGGGTAATTTATGTTTCCACGGAATTTTTTAACACCCTTAACATTTAACTAAAACCAGCCTGCAATCGATCTGATGCAGGCTGGTAAATACGATTTAGAAAAAATTTATTTTCTCAGTTCGTCAAAACAGCGCCCGGCCGCCTCAATGCCGGCCTTAAATATCTGCGGATTCTGCCCGATGCCGATGCGCAGATACTGTTCGTACCCAAAGGCCGAGCCGGGGGCCAACATCACACTGTAATCGATCGCCAACCGGTCGGCCAGTTCCAGCGAGGCTATATCCAGGTTGTAATGCATCATTGCCAGCAGCCCGCCGCGCGGCGCCTTCCACGAGAGCAAATCAGAGCGGCTGTTGATCCATTGGTTGGCCATGTCCAGATTTACGCGGATGATTTCGGCGTTGCGCCGCATGATGGCCTCGCGATGTTTAAGGGCCAGCACGGCCAGGGCGTCATTTAACTTGCCGGGGCTGAGCGAGATATAATCGCGCATAAACCAGCACTGCTGCACGATCTCTTTGGGCGCCGCCACCCAGCCAGTGCGAATGCCCGGCAGGCCAAAGGGTTTCGAAAAGGTTCCCGTGCTGATGGCGCGCGGTCCCAGGTTAAAAGCCGGCGGCGCAAAGCTATCTCCTCCCGGAACGGTAATCCAACGGTAGGCTTCGTCGCACAGAATTTTTGCATCCACCGATTCGGCCAGGTCATAAACATACTGCATCTCCTCAGCCGAAAGCATGGCGCCGCTGGGGTTGTGCGGCGTATTCATCACAATCAGGCGCGTTTTGGGGGTGACCAGTTTTTTCAGCGCCTCCACGTCATATTTAAAACCTTTTTCGGCTTCCACCTTCCACCGAGAAACATCACAGCCGATGGCGCGCGGCACACTGAAAAGCTGCTGGTAGGCCGGGTATACCGCCACCACATGATCGCCGGGGTTTAACAGGGTGTTCATTACCAGAAAATTGGCTTCAATTGCACCGGTTGTCACCAGAATATTATCGGCGGTGCAGTTTTCATAGGTTGAGGCCAGCAATGAACGCAGCTCAAACGTACCCACTGCCTCGTTATAACCCAGGCGCAAATTAATCAGGCGCTCCAGAAGCGCCTCACGCTGCTGCGGGTCTTCAAAAGCAAGCAGGTTGTTTAAACTTAAAGGAAAAACACCGCTTTCGGCGATATCATATTTAACGTTTAATTCATGGCGCGTCATCCAACGTTCAAGCTCAAAGGTTTCAATTTTCATGGTTTTATCTCCTTAAATCAACAAAGCGGCAATGGCGATATCTTCGATGCCAAGGCCAATCGAGCGGAAAAAAGCCCGGCCGGATGAAACGGCCGAGATTCCGGCATGTTTGCCGGAGACCAGTTCAGGCAAATCGGCCACAATGTTTTCGGCTGACCAGCCATGTTTTTCGGCGGCAATTAACATTTCACCGGCAGCCAACGGGGCGGTTTTTCGATAATCACAAAAAACGGTCATGTGCGGCAAATCCTGCGGGGCAATTTCATGCGCTCGCGGCACATTGGTGCTGATGGAAGTGATCACGGCGTTTTCTTTTAACCAATCGCTTTGCACAACGGCCTCGCCGGAGGAGGTGCACAACACCACCACGTCGGCATCCGCCACGGCCTCGCGCAGATCGGAAGACACGTTTACATTCAGATTTAATTCGGCCAGTTTTTCGCGGCGCTGCGTTTTTTGGGCCGGGTTTTTATCCGCCAGGGCCGGCGAATAAAGGTTAATTGAATCCCAGGCAAACTGCCGGGCGATAAAATCCAAATGGCTTAAGCCCACCTTACCTGCCCCGACTACAGCCAGGCGGCGCGCGTTGTGCGGAATGAGATAATCCAAAGCCAGCGAAGTGGTGGCCGCCGTGCGTAATGTGGTTAACCAGAGCGAATCGCACAGCAACACCGGCGCTCCGCTCTCACTGGAAAGCAGCAGGGTAAAGGCCGTCACCGGATATTTACCGGCTTTGGCCAGACCTACCAGGTAAGGCGACAATTTCATACCGATATATTGTTGACTGCCCAACACACCGGGATAAATAATACAGTCCCCGGCATCTTCAGGCAGCAGCATCAGGTTTTGCGGCGGCTGCACGCTTAAACCCGAAGCCAGGCCCGAAAAAGCTTCCTTTAGCGCCGTTTTAATTTGCGCCTGCGAGAAATGGGTCAGGCGATCTTTAACTTCAATTTCGGATAAAAATACGGGGGGCATAAAACCAACCTTTCTTACTGTTTTGTTGCGTCTTTTTCCATTGCTCCGGCGCGATAGTTATAGATGCTGGCGCGAGACACATTTAACATCTCGGCCAGCCGCTGCGATGCGCCGCGTAATTTAAACAAACCGTTTTTTTCAACGATCTGGATCATGTCCATTTTTTCCTGCAAACTCATCGATTCAACCGAGCTGATTTTGTGCTGCTGTGTGTACTGGTTAACCACGCGCGCCAGCAGATCATCCAGGTTTTTGGCAAACGAATTGGTCACCACGCGGCTGTCAGAGGTACGCAACACGGAGGTTAACTCTTCCAGCAGGCCCTGCATGCGGGTGTATTTACTGTAATCCATATTGATACACATGGCCCCGATAATGTGCCCCTGCGGGTTGCGCACCCACAACGTGGATGACTGGTACTGTTGATCATTAATCACGATTTTGTAATTTAATTGATCGGGGCTTTCATCATTCTGACTATCAGCCACAAACTCCAGGTCCGGCACGGGGGCTCCCGGCTGGCGGCCGCTGATATCTCCCACGATCATTACCGCCGAATGTTCAAGGTCCGAAAAATCGTGAATCACCACCTCGCATGAACTGCCGACCACCGCCACGATGGCGCGGGCCACCCGTCCCAGCAGGTCCATCAACCAGGCTTTTAATTCATCGTCCGTATAGGTTTTATCTGCCGTCATTTTTCACCTTTATCAACATATAATTCAGTTTAATGCCGTTTAGACAGTTTGTCAATATTTTTAGACATTATGTTATAAAATCACAATCCATCCCTGGTTAATTTTATTCCACTCTGGCCATTAAAAAGGGTCATTAATAAGATTATTTAAAAAAATCACCCATTCTGCATACCTTTCTCTAATCTATTTCATGTACAATTTAATTAAGATAAATTAAAGATCGAGATTGGTTACATTATTACAGCCGGATTCCAGGCTTAAAAAAACAAAATCGATCTCTATTAAGTTTTCACATCGGTTCAATCAGTCATTACAGGAAAGGAGTTTTTTTATGTTAGTTTCAGAAAGAATGGCTCACCCCGTTTTAACCATTACCCCGGATGTTCCGGTGCAGGATGCATTAACCCGCATGAAATTGGACAATGTCAGACGTTATCCCGTGGTTGATAAAAGCGGGAAATTAATCGGCATTGTAACCGATTCGGATTTAATGAATGCCCGTCCCTCCGAAGCAACCACCTTGAGCGTGTGGGAAATCAGCGCCCTGGTTGCCAAAATTACGGTTGAAAGGGTTATGTCGCGTAAAGTCATCACCGTTACCGAAAACACGACCATCGAAGAGGCTGCCCGCCTGATGGCAGATTCAGAAATTGGCGGTTTGCCGGTGATGCGCGGCGACAAACTGGTGGGCATGATCACCGAAACCAATCTTTTCCACATTTTTTTGGAGATGTTGGGCGCGCGTACAGCCGGCGTTCGCATCACTATGGAAGTGACCGATGCCCCCGGAAAACTGGCGCAAATTACCACCCTGATCAACGACCTGGGCGGTAATATTCACGGCCTGGGCGCCATTCAGGGCGAAAGCACCGATACCTCAACCCTGACACTTAAGGTTGCCGACATTTCTTTGGAAGCCATCCAAAAAGCGCTTGAACCGCTGGTGGTTAAAATCCTGGATATTCGCGAAGAAAAAGGCACTGTTTAAGTTACCCTCTTACTCTGCAAAGGCGGAGAGCCCAATCGGCCTCCGCCTTTTTAATTTAAACCGGTCATAAACCAATATTACCTTTTCTATTAATCATTTCTTCATTTTATCTAAATAATTGCGGGCTAATATTTAGGCAATCAAATGAAATTATTTGGAGGTATGAAGATGAATAAAACAAATTTATTAATTGACCTGGGTATTTTATCGGCATTTTTAGTCGCCACGCAGCCGCACTTAACCGGCACGAGCATTCACGAATGGTTGAGCCTGGCCTTAACCGCCACCCTTATCATTCATTTGTTGCTGCATTGGGATTGGATCGTAAACGTCGGCGCCCAATATTTCAAGAAACTATTACACGTCTCCCGCTTAAAATTTTTTATCGATCTGTTGTTGCTGGTGTCCATGACCACCCTGATTTTAAGCGGCATTCTGATTTCAAGAACTTTGCCCGAACTGCTCGGCTTTCAGTTAAACGCTGCACGCTCATGGAAGCAGATTCACAGCCTGTCATCGGATATATCGCTGTTATTGGTGGCCTTGCATTTTGCCCTCAACTGGAACTGGGTCGCCGGTATGAGCAACAAATATCTGATTTCGCCCATTCGCCGGCTCTTCACAAAAAAGAGTGACGCCGATAATGCCTTACCGCTCAAAATCAACCAGTAAAGAATAAATCAAAGGAGGTCGTATGAAAACTTTTTTCAAACTCATATCCATTCTTTTAGCCGTAACCTTGTTGGCAGCGGGTTTATACCAGGTCTTTAATAATCTCAATATTAACCTGCCGGCCGGCGGCGAACACCAGGCAGCCTTTAACCAGAACACAAACAACGCAGGGGGGTTTAACGGCGATCAAGACGGCTCCGGTTTCGGTCAGCGCGAACACAAAGACGGTGCATCGGGTGCGGCTTTCGGATGGCTGGGACTGTTACAAAATGTCGCAAAAGTGGCTGCCATTACACTGGGTGTGGTGATCATGCAAAAGTTCTTTGAAAAAATATCCAGAAATTCCACGGCAGCAGCCGTTCAAATAAAATAATGGAAGAATAAGCCGTTCTTTTCTCCTCTCCTTAATCCCCTGCAGTGGCTGGCGGCCGCTGCAGGGGTCTTTTGTTAAAAAAAACGAGGCGCTCCCGAATGACCCAAAAGGAGCGCCTCAAAAAAGTAATGGGGGTTTAATATCCCTGAGTGAGCAATGCTGCTCCCAAGAGGGTTTCGGTGCCGTGCAACTGTGAATGTTCTACGCGGGTACGATTGCGGAACATGGGCGGCAGATATTCGGCCAGGGCCGCCTGCACCAGCGGGTTCATCACATCCCACGAGCGGGTCAGGCCGCCGCCAATCACCACCATCTGCGGGTCAATCAGGGCAATCGCGTTGGCAACGCTGATGCCCAGGTAAGTAAAACCGCTTTTAACGATTTCAACAGCCTGTGCGTCCCCCTTGCGGTCAGCCTCGATCAGCATTTTTGCATCCACAGCGCCAGCAGCCTGGTCGCCCAGGGTTTTTAACACGCTTCCGGCCGGGGCCTTGGCATAAGCTTCTTTGCCCGAACGGGCCATGGCCCAACCGGCCGCCAGGCTTTCCACACAGCCGCGTTTGCCACAGGCGCACATGGGGCCGTCGGCAGTCACGGTCAGGTGGCCAAACTCGGCCGCCAGGCCCTGCCCGCGGAAAACACGCCGGTCGAGGATTAACCCGGCCCCTACGCCGGTGGATACCTGAACATACAACATGTCGGTCATGCCCCGCCCGGCGCCATAATACCATTCACCCAGCGCAGCCGCGTTGCCGTCATTATCCATAAAAGCCGGTACATTAAATGTTTTAGACACATAATCCGGCAGGGGAAAGTCATCCCAATCGCTGACATGCAATGAACGCAGCACATGCCGCCGGTCATGGCTCATCGGCCCGCCAAAACTGATGCCGACTCCGCTGATATCCTTGTTGGTAAAACCGGCTTTTTCCAAAACATCTGCGCCGGCCTGGAGCATCACTTTTAATGACGCTTCGGCGCCGCGATTGGCGGGGGTCGCCTGTGTTTCACTGGCGGCAATTTCACCGCTGGTTAAATCGACCAGGGCGGCGGCCAGTTTGGTACCCCCAAAATCAAAGGCGAGTACATAGTTGGGCTGAGTGTTTTTGATTTTTTCCATACCGGTTTATTTTTTCGAAAAAGCGGAATCAAAGGCAGCCGTGGAAGGGCTAAAATTATTTTTACGCACAAATTCCAGAGCATCTCTGGCGCCCCATTCACGGTCCATGCCAATGTCTTCCCACTCAATCGAAAGCGGACCCTGGTACCCGACCCGATTTAATGCACGGATCATCCGATCCAGTTTTAAATCACCCCGGCCGGGGGAGGTAAATTCCCAGCCGCGGCGCGGATCGCCAAATTCGAGGTGCGAACCCAGAATGGAGTTGCGGCCGTTGATTTGCAGGCGGGCATCCTTAACGTGTACATGCACAATTCGATCACCAAACTGGTCGATAAAATTTACCGGATCAATCATCTGATGAATCAGGTGGCTGGGGTCAAAGTTAAAACAGAAGCTGGGATGATAGTTGATGGCTTTGAGGGTGCGTTCGGTGGTGACCAGATCATAAGCCATTTCAGTGGGGTGCACTTCCAGGGCAAAACGAATGCCTTCTTTTTTGTACACATCCAGAATCGGCAGAAAACGTTTGGCAAAATCGGCATAACCGGCTTCAATTTCTTCGGCCGATACGGGCGGGAAGGAATAAAATTTACCCCAGATGCTGCTGCCGGTAAAACCGATCACCACATCCACGCCAAAACGTTTGGCGGCATAGGCAGCTTTTTTTAAATCTTCGGCCGCACGCTGGCGCACACCTTCGGGATCACCGTCGCCCCAGATATGGGCGGGTAAAATATTTTTATGGCGGCTGTCGATCGGGTCGTCACAGATGCACTGGCTGGAAAGCGCCGCGTTGATGGCAAATACTTTTAAATTGTATTTTTCAAGCAAAGCGCGTTTTTCACGGATATACGCATCTGATTCGATGGCTTTATCAATGTCAAAATGGTCACCCCAACAGGCCAATTCAACGCCATCAAAACCCATCTCGTTTAATTTTTTGCACAAAACTTCAAGCGGCAAATCGGCCCATTGCCCGGAAGCCAGTGTAATCAGTCTTGGCATAACAACCTCCTTTTATGTGGATATATATTTTTATAACTGGAAGGGGAATTTAATCAAGTGGTTTAAGTCAGGGGGAAAAGGATTCTGCATACCTGAAAACGCCCCATCTTTAATGGAAGATTGAAGGCATACTGTTGGCCGGAGCCCGCAGCATGCCTTCAAATTAATTCATAAAAACTAATTGTTGTCGCGTTTGCGCTGCAACAAAACGGTGAAAATGATGATGACACCTTTGACCAGACCGTTTAAGAAAGGCGGAATACGGGCTGCAATCAAAATACCTTCGATCATCTGCACCATCACGGCACCCAGGAAGGATCCAGCAATCACACCCCGGCCGCCGGTCATGGCGATACCGCCGATGGCGACGCCGGCGATGGCATCCAACTCAAAAGCCGTACCGGCATTGGGAGCGGTAATGGAAGTGAGGCGCGACATCAGCAGGAAGGCGGAAATACCCGAGAGCAAACCGGTGATGGCAAAACAGGCCGTTTTAATCATGTTAACGTTGATGCCCGTCAGGCGGGCAGCCTGTTCGTTGGAGCCGACGGCATAAACATATCGGCCGAATTTGGTACGTGCCATAACCAGTGCGACGATTACGGTAATGATGATGAAAATAATCGCCAGGTTGGGCACACCCAGAATGTCGCCGGCCGCAATCATGCGGAACCAGGGCAAAATTTTGCTGTCGACGTTAAACGGACCGCCCTGTCCAAGCTGCACGATGATGGAACGATAGGCGCTCATGGTCGCCAGAGTCACAATGAACGGCGCAATCTTGCCAAAGGTAACCAACAAACCATTGACGGAGCCCAACAGAGCGCCAAAGGCGATGCAGAAGAGCAGGGTAAGCCAGGGGTTGCCGGTGGCGTTTAACACCACCACACCCAGACCCGCCACCAGGGCCACGATTGAACCTACCGAGAGGTCAATCATACCGGCAATGATTAACATCGCCATACCCAGTGAAATGATACCCTTGATGGAAGCCTGTAACAGCAGGGTCGAG
>JAJTBH010000148.1 GCA_021287005.1 Anaerolineae bacterium | reverse complement strand
TTTCACACGTATTCATTAAATCATTGGTAACTCTGCCGCCCGCATAATTAAAATAATCCAACCATTCATTAAATCGTGAGGCTTGCATTTCACAACCCTGAATTTCCATCCAGGAGATTAATTTTCTAAATGCCGGCAAATTAAATAGATCTGACTTTTGCCGGTGTAAATATATCCCGTTTATTCCTCCGCGTATTATTTTAAACAGGCTTTCAAATTTCTCATATCGTTTTTGCAGGTTGATTATTTTTCTTAATAAACGAATTACGCCATCCGGCATTGATTTTGCCTGCAAGCCATGTTCACGTAAATTAATTCCGATCGATAAAAGTTCAAAAGCCAGCTCGTTAAAACTGCGCTCTGAAAGGCCGCGGCTGATTCGATAAGCCTGAACCAACTGAATACGACCCTCCAACCAGGGATGCACGTTTTTCGTCCATTCCAGCGTGAACAATTGAATACGTTGGTAATAATCGTTTGAATTACCGTTGGAATTTTTTAAATTATAACGCGCCTGATCGGGATCCCGTAGAGAGGATAAATCAGGTGTATTAATAAACAAAATACTTTCTTCATTTTCCATTCGATTTTCTTTCACCAGAAAGGAATCTTGCTTCTGATTTATATACGACGGAAAAGGATTAAAGTTTTATTTATTTTGGAATGAAACTGATATGTTCGGCGCGTAAGTATGGTTCACTTTGTCCATTTTCAATTTCCATGACGCCGCTTACTAGAATCAACTCATTTGAATTTAAAATTAAGCGGGATTTCCGGTAGATTTCCGGAAAAACGACTACATCCAGCACCCCTGCCATGTCTTCCAGGGATAAGAACATCATGGTTTCGCCTCTTGAAGTACGGCTGCGATGAGAACTTTGTTTCAAACCGGCAACTTTTATCCGTTTACCCACTTTACCGGCCGCTTCAAGTGTGTCAACCGCCCCCAATGTGGTTAATTTTTCATGATTGACTTCGATTGGGTTCGCCTCAAGACTGATCCCCAACAACTCCAATTGTGCCATGGAAATTTTCTCAGTCGACCAATCCACATCGCCAGGCGAACGATAATTTTTAAACAGGCTCATCTGTCCATTCTGCCAACCGCTGTGATTTAATCTTTCCAATATGGTTGGAATTGACCCTAACCCCTTAAAAGCTCCAACCATAGCTAAATTTTTCACTTCCAACCCGCGTGGATTTACGAACATTAAAAATTGTTCAAAATCATAAAAAGGTTGGTTCAAAATGATCTTTTCGATTGTTGACCGGGTTAACCCTTTAACCTGATCCAATCCCATATAAAGCGCTTTTTCCGGCGTCTTTTGAACGCTGAATTGCAATTTTGAATAATTTATATCGGGCGCATACACTTTAATTCCCATCCGTCGAGTTTCGTTTATATAAACGTGCTGGCTATAATATCCGCCATGATTCGCCAACACCGCAGCCATAAACTCAGCCGGGAAATACGTCTTACACCAGGCCGACCGCCATGCAACTTTGGCATACGAAGCGGCATGCGCTTTAGGGAATCCATATCCTGCGAATGCCGCCATCATTTCCCAAACCCGATTACAGACATCCCGGTCGGCTTCACATCGTGTTTGCATTTGATTAATAAATTTGTCTTTTAATATCTGCATTTGTTTTCCGGGGTCAAAATGCCCCATCGCTCGACGTAACATATCTGCTTCCGCTAACGTAAAACCTGCCAATTCAGAGGCAATTTTTAATACCTGTTCCTGATAAAGAATCACGCCAAAAGTTTCTTCCAGCAGCGGCACAAGTCTGGGATGCAAATGCTGTATTTTTTCTTCTCCTTTATATCGCCTTACAAAAGCGTCTTTTAGGCCCCCGTTTAACGGACCGGGACGATATAAAGCAAGGGCTGCCATGATATCTTCTTCCGATCGAGCATGAATTTCTCTCAAAGTTGAGCGCATACCAGGGCTTTCCACCTGAAAACAGCCGATGGTTTGACCGGTTTCAATACGTTGTGAGGTTTCATTATCATAATCGGGTATCGAATCCAACACATCCAACCGGCCGAATTTCACAGTATTTTTCTCGCGGTTTTGTCCAATAAATTCAGCCACATCCCCCAGAACCGTCAATCCACGAATACCCAGGAGATCGATTTTTACGAGGCCAAGTGCCTCCACATCATCCAGCTCAAATTGAGTTATCGTAATCCCCTTGTTTCCGGATGGCATTAATGCAATCAGGTCGGTCAATTTTTCCGGAGCAACAATTAATCCTCCGGCGTGTACGGAAAGATGGCGCGGCAATTTTAGAATCGCTTCCGCCTGCTTAACAACCTGCATTTCATCTGGCGTGAGGTCTGCTTGAATCAAATGTTTAAACGGCGAATCGTCCGCTTTATCATTTTCTTCTGACTGCCGTCTGGCAAAAAATGCTCCCGGCAGCTGACTGCTTAATTCTCGAATCCGCCCGGCTGGCCACCCAAACGTTTTGGCAACATCCCCCAGGGCCGAGCGCGGTCGATATCGATTGATAGTCCCGACCATGGCTACACGCTCAGCACCATAAACCTCAAACACATGTCTGATGACGGCATCGCGACGCCGTGAACACAGGTCCGTGTCAATGTCTGGAGGCGTACTGCGCGCCGGATTCAAAAACCTTTCGAAAAACAAGTTTAATTCCAACGGATCTGGCCCGGTAATATCCAGGCAATGTGCCACCAAGGAGGAAGCGGCTGAACCTCTCGAAGAATACGGTACACCTTGATTGCGGGCATAATTCAGAATTTCTTCAACAATCAAAAAAATAGGTTCATACCCCATTTGTTCAATAACTTTTAATTCATATTCAAGACGTTCCCGAACTGTAGAGTTAAATTCGCCATACAAACGTCTGGCGCCTTCAAAGGCTTTTTTTCGCAAATAACCGGCTGCCGTTTCGCCTTCAGGCAATTGAATTTTGGGCATATGGTTGGCATACAACGGAAAATCAAATTGACATCGAGCAGCGATTTCTTCCGTGGCGGCCAGGGCGGCCGGAAAGTGTTCAAAACGATTTTGCATTTCTTGTGGATTAAGAAAATATCCATCCTCAGCCAACAAATCGCCCGTCGGAATATTGTCTCTTCGGCAATTTAATCGAATGGCAGTTAATGTCTGCTGTAAATCTTTTTGTTCGGCTGTCAGATAATAAATCGGGTGGCAAGCTACACAGGGCAAGCCCTTCCGCTTTGCCAGCCGTGCAAAATACAAGGCGGAAGCCGGATTATTTAAACCAACATACAGGCTGTTATTATAAATCCCGGATAATTTTGTTAAAATTTCTTCATTCTTTGATTCAACATCCAAAATTGCAATAGAAATTAAACCGGCATGATATTTCTCGAGGACTTGTATTGGACAATCGCGTTTGGAATCGTCACTCAGCATAATAAATGAACTGATCCGGCACAAATTGGCCCAACCCTCAACATTTGATGCAAACAGGGCCAGTTTTCCACCTTCGATATCAATTTCCAGTCCAACCAGGGGTTGAATTCCTTCTTGTTGGCAGGCTTTCACAAAAGAAACCATGCCGGTCAATAAACGATGATCGGTTAATCCTATGGCTGACATTCCGGCCGCCTTTGCCGCCCTGACTATTTCGGCTGGTAATGGCAAACCCTCCTGTAGAGAAAATGCCGAATGCGTTGTAAGATGAATATACATTAAAAAACAATTTTAAGGCGGAATATAATTTTCGACCAGCTTACGAGCGGTCGGCTCATCTACAATTAATTCGGTCATTAATTTTCCTCTTAACGCGGCGTTGAGGCCCTTAACTTTGGCCAATCCGGATACCACACAAATACCCGGTTTTGTCTGAAATAGCTTTAGATTAGGTCCACTGGCACGTTCATTTAAAGGAATGCCGTTATAGTCTCCGCCTTCCCGGAAAAAGACGGTTGCAATATCGCCAACAATTTTTCCCTCTTCCAGTTCACGAATATCGCTGTCTTTTAAATAACCGCCGATATAAACATGACTGGGAATGCCGGCATTAACTGCGCCTATGCTGTATAAAAGTAAATCTGCCCGACTTTGAAGATCAAGCAGGCGTTTAATACTGCCTTCCTCCCATAGCGCCTTTTTGGTTGCCGCTTTATCAAAAAATGCCGGCACGGGAAATAAATGCGCCTTTGCCTGGAAATTTTGTGCAAAACGCATAATGATTTCACTGGCATATTCAATTCCCATGGTCTCCGTATTTCCGGCGCCATTTAATTGAACGATTTGAGAATTATATGTAATTTTTGGCAGCAAATGCCGGGCAATGGCAGTATTGGTCGTTCCCCAGGCAATCCCCAGGATCATATTTGAAGAAAAAAGCGTGTTTAAATAATTTGCCGAATATTGTGCGAGACGCTCCAGCCATTCCGCCTCTCCCAGACGATCAGAAACCGGCACGACGTGCGCTCTTTTGATTTTGTATTCGTCCACAATTTTTCTTTCCAATAATTGCGGGTGTTCATACGGATCAATTATATGGATATCCACCAGGCCTTTTATTTTTGCATAACTAAGCAATCGCGAAATCGATGACCGTGATAAGTTAAGTTCATGGGCAATCGCTTCGGTGGTCATATTGTGGTAGTAATACATTCGGGCTACCCGAATAGCATCAGTGATTTTTTCCGGACTATCCATCAAGCTCCCTCTCCTTTCGAATCCGCACCCATTTACTATATACCAATTTGAACGAACGTGCAATACCTTTGAGTATTTGTTTCGAATAATTCCATGCCGTCTTTAACATCGCGGCACGTTTGTGCATTTCCCCCAATTATTGAAATTTGCTCGCTATAATTTTTTATGAGCATTGACAGGTCTGTTGTGGGAGAGAATAAATGCGAATATCGAGTTTACAACTACAGGGATTTCGATCATTATTTGATATAACCTGGGATCCCGGTAATTTAAATATCGTCATCGGGCCTAATGGCAGCGGCAAATCCAACCTTTTAAGAGCGCTGAAACTATTGTCATTGTCGGCAAGCGGCAGATTATCTCAACAGATATCACGAGAAGGCGGCTTGGATGTTCTGTCCTGGAATGGTCAAAGTGACAAAATTTCATTTAAAATTTTGTCCACTCCTGTTGATCTTATAAAAGATGGATCACATCCTATCTTGACTTATCAATTGGATTTAAGCCGGGTTAATTCACCATCCGCTTATAAAATTGATTATGAAATTTTAGGCGATTTTTCACAATTCGAACGACGTTTTAAACCCCGCTCGTGGGTTTTGTTGGAGCGGTCTCCCCTGGCTATGGGAAGCAGCCCTTCTCCTTATTTTTCTCCAACCGCAGGGTTAAACTCGGAGATTATTTCCAATCATGAGAGTTTATTATCCGATTTAAATTTGCAGCCAGGCAATGAATTTATATCAAACTACCGTAACTGGCTTTCAAATTGGCGAATCTATCACGATTTTTTGACAAACCCTGACGCCCCCGTACGCAAACCGGCACTGAAAAAAAACGACACCAACCTGCTCAGTGACGGAAGCAACCTCATTCAGGTATTGCATACACTTTACACGCAACATTCTGATTTCAAAAAGCGTTTTGATCGTGCAATGCTGGCTGCTTTTGACCGCAACTTTTTATCACTTTCCTTTTCTCAAGTTTCAGAGTCTCATATTTCACTTCAAATTAACTGGAAATCGATAAACCGTCCTCAGCCCGTTTCCGAATTATCCGATGGCACATTACGTTTTATTTACCTTTTGACCATCTTGAATATGCCCAAGTTGCCCAACCTGTTAGCCATCGACGAACCAGAAACGGGTTTACATCCATGCATGTTGGATATCATCGCCGAATATGCCCGGTTAGCCTCTCGCCAGACCCAGTTAATTTTCACAACCCACTCGGAAAAACTCCTGGACGCATTTTTCACCTGCAACCCCACCGTTACCATCACACGAATGCGTGCCGGCAAAACCCAATTGGATGTTCTCTCGGGTGACTCGCTGAACTATTGGTTAAAAGATAACGCCTTCAGTAAACCCTGTTGTTACGAAAGCCTCGAAGAACCGATCTGATTTTTCAGTCCAAAACATATCTTGGATATGTCTTTTTTGCCTCAATCGCTTTGTCCAGGTCTATTTCAACGCTGATGATGGGATTCTTGGGCGTTGTTTTTGCCAGTATTTTTCCGTCGGGATCTATCACCCAGCCGGTACCGCCAAAATCCGCTTCCGGATCACAATGATTAGATGAAAGCGAATAAGCACCTGAAATCATGGCTGCCGCCTTTCCCGCAACCAGCCATTTCTCAACAGTATTCCTCCCTGATGCTCTGGGCGACAGGATTAAATGCGCTCCTTGTTGCCCATAAGACCGGGCACATTGCATAAACCATAATTCGGTACACAACAGGAATCCCATGTTAATTTTCCGGGAATTAATTACTGAAAAATCCCCATCGCCGCGTTGGTACCATTCGGCCTCCCAGAATCCTTCTTCATTGGGCAGGTAATATTTCTGATGCGCAGGGCGCAGATGCTGATCTTCATATATATACGCCTGGTTGAGTCGTTTATCATTGTCGTTTACCGGCTGAGACGATGCAACCAGTGCCGGGCTTAGTTCCTTCAATCTCGCTGCCCAGTTTTGATGACTTGTCACTGCATTTTGCCAGGATATGGCATCAAATTGCCGAGGTATTGCAAACCAGGCGCTGAAAGGCATTTCTGGTAATAAAACCAGTTGACTGCCATTTTCTTTGACATGATTGAGCAATCGCTGCCAGTCTTGTTCAAAAAGTGCCGGCTGATCATTTAATTCACAAACAGTAACCACCAAATTTTGTGACATAATCCAATCTCCCGGAGTTTTTATGATATTTTTTGATTTGTGTTTTTAAATAAAACAGGGAAAAACGGTAATATCAATACCATTAACAAAGCAAAAATTATAAATGTAAAACTATAACCCAGGTTTTTGGCAAGCGCGCCGCCCAGTCCCAGGCCAATTCCCTGCCCAACGTTGGTTACTGCCATCAAAATTGAAAACATGGAGGCTGCTATGGATGGAAGTGTATATTTCATCGCCAGGGCAAAATAAATCGCCTGAGCTGCACCATATGCCAAACCAAAGAAAAAGGCAAATATAAAAGCCATTGGGATGGAAACCACAGTGGAGATCAACACCAATGTGATCATTACACCGATCATGGAAATCAATGTAGCCATCTTGTCACCGGTCTTATCCATAATAAAACCGCCCCCCAATGCCCCAATAACACAACCGATACCCCATACAGTTGTAATCAATCCAGCCGTACTTAAGGATATATCAAGGTGATCACTAAAAGCAGGATTCATTAACTGGTTCGCGCCCACAATTACCAGGAATATAATTAAACCGACTGCCGCCGCAGCCAGAACCTGTTTTTGTTTAAAGGCGCTAAAGGCTTTCCAATTAAAGCCTTCACCGCCCGGCCTTGTTGTCGCTTCATTAATAAAGAATAACATGGGCAATGGCAATAAAGTTAAAATGGCCAAAAAGTAAAACACCATCGGCCAAGAATATTCCGCAATTAAACCGGCAGTCGAAGCTGCTACAATAACGCCAACTGAGCGTCCACCAACCATAAATCCCTGCAGCACACCTTTTTCATTTTCCGGTGTAATATCCAAAGCCAGGCCATCCGTGCAGGTATCATAAAAAGCCATACCCATCTGTAATAAAAATGCCAGTGAAACAAATAACCAGTATTGTTTTCCCGGGTTGAGTGAAGCTACGACCAATAAACTGGCAAATTGAATCATCAAACCTATCACAATATAAGGTTTTCTATATCCGAATCCAAAAAAATTATAACGATCGCTGATAATTCCAAAAACGATTTTTATCATAAAAGGGATTAAAGCGATTGAAGAAAAAATTCCAACGGCTGCCATGTCAAGACCGCTTGCAAGCAGATAAAGCGCATTTAATGATGCAAAATACCCAAGGATTGTCCCCTGCGTAAAATATAATAATCCGAACATTAAGAACCGTTGCCATGCCTTTTGTGAATTCATAAGTTTCCTCGTCAAAGAATGTTGGGTCTGGCAAAAGATTATAATCGAGAAGAGTTAACAATATTAAGTTTTTAAACTATAAATTACCCTTTTGGGGAAGGATTTAACACCCACAATAGTTTTTTTGCTTCTTTTCTTTACGCGGCACCCGGATTAATTTTCGATTTCTTCCAACGCTTGCCATCGTTCAAAGGCAGTGGTTAATTCATCTTCAAGCTCTTTTAACCGAAAAGCTGTTTGATTCAGTTCTTCATTATTAAGATTTTCTGCCATTTTTTCACTCAATAATTGTTGTTCTTTTTCGAGTGTTTCAATTCGAGCTGGCAATTCACTTAATTCCTTCTGACGTGCTTCGAGAGCCTTCTGTTCCTTATATGTTAGCCGCCGCGACGCCGGTTTTTCATCGGCTTGTAAACCCGTTGCCTTTTTGGATATTAAATTCTCGCTGATATTCGTTTTTTCGAGTTGTACCTGTCTCTGCCAATCATCATATCCGCCAACAAATTCTCGAACATGTCCTTTTCCATCCAAAACTAGCAGGCTTGT
>JAJTBH010000147.1 GCA_021287005.1 Anaerolineae bacterium | reverse complement strand
ACCGGGGTAGTGGATAACCATATTTAACTCGGTTAATAACTTGCCCGGGTTAGCATAAACATGCGGCCGGTCGGCGCGAAAACGAAGGGCGTCGCCGTTTTTTAGCAGGTATTCCTGTTCATCCACACGCAGGTTTAATATACCGCCAAAAACCGAGATGAATTCCTGCGTGCCGCCCGGGTGTGCTTCGGCCGATAACAACCCGCCCGGCTCAATTTCAACGCGGTAGATTTCGAAGGAGCGATCCTGTTCGATATTAAAAAAAGGGTACAGGCGGTATTTGCCCTGGTCTTCTAGCAGGGGGTGAATATCTTCTTTGCGAACCAGGTCAACATCCGATGCGGGAGCGCTGAAAAGAGAAGTGAAAGATATTTTTAATCCGTTGGCAATTTTCCAGACCATTGAAATGGTCGGGCTGGATTCTCCCCTTTCAATTTGTCCCAGCATGCTTTTACTGACACCGGTTAATTCGGCCAGTTTGTCGAGGCTTAATTTTTTTTCGTCGCGGATTTTTTTTAAATTTTGCGCGACCAGCAGACTGATATCTTCCATAAAACTCCCGGATTAAGTCTTGTTTAATATAACGTACATATTGTATAATATAACGGTTATACGTTATAACGTACGCATTGTTTATTATAACATCTAATTTAAGGAGTTTATGAATAACCTTCCCGCTTTTATTGTTTACACACTGGCAACCACCTTTACACCGGGGCCCAATAATATCATGTCGATGGTAAACGGCATGCATTATTCTTATTTAAAAAACCTGCGTTTTTTATGCGGTATTTTTAGTGGCTTTTTTGTGGTGATGTTTTTATGCGGTATGTTAAATATTGCCCTGTCCAGTCTGCTGCCTGTGAGCGAACACTGGTTAAAAATAGCCGGCGCGTTATATATGTTATATCTCGCCTGGCATATTTTGCGCGCCAACCCCGTGCAAGACGAAAATCAATCCGCCGATATGAATAGCTTTCGTTTTGGTTTTGGTTTGCAGTTTATCAATGTGAAGGTCATTCTTTACGGCCTTTCCACTTTTTCAATGTTTATTATTCCTGTTTATAAAGATGCGGGTTCCATGTTTTTCTTTGCGTTTTTACTGGCGGCAGTCGGTTTTGCGGCCACTTCCAGTTGGGCAATCGGCGGCACGCTTTTAAGCGGCCTGTTAAATAAAAATTACCGCCTGTTTAATGGCCTGATGGCGGCTTTACTGGTCTATTCGGCGGTGAGCAGTTTGCTTTAGGCGGCTAAATTATCCGCGAGACAGTGGTTCGGCGGCGCATGCCATAACGACAAAACCACCCCGTTTTAACTGCCGGGGTGGTTTTGTTGAAGTTAAATGGTGTAAGGATGGTATTTATTTATCAAAATTATGGCTGATACAGCCGGTCTATGGCTGCTCGTACGCCTGCTTTAGACCGGCTACATCCAGTTTGCCCATTTTTAACATGGCCTGGGTGACGCGTTTGACCTTCTCGCCATCGGGGTCTTGCATCAACTGGCCCAAAATTTCGGGTACGATCTGCCATGAGACACCGAATTTATCTTTTAACCATCCACAGGGGCCGGGTTCGCCGCCTTGCCCCAGTTTTTCCCAATAATAGTCGACCTCTTGCTGGTCCTGGCAGTGTACGTAAAAGGAAATGGCTTCATTAAATTTAAATTCCGGACCGCCGTTTAAGGCCATAAAATCCTGTCCGTTCAGTTGAAAGGTGATGGTTAAAACGGTGCCGGCCGGCAGCGGACCGGCTTCGCCGTAACGACTGACCTCCAGTATTTTCGAGTTTTTAAAAATGGATGTGTATAAATTAACGGCTTCTTCAGCCTGCATATCAAACCACAAACAAGCAGTAATCTTTTGCATAGTTGCCTCCGAAAACGGGTAAAGGTAAATGGAAAATGCGTGAATTTAAATATCACAAATTAACCATTATTTGTCAATAATCAATGTGCCCGGTTTGCGAAGAATAAACTTTTTTTGATGGAATAAAAACAGCCGGACACAAAAGAATTTCTCCGCGGCCGGCTGTCAAAAATATAAGAAGGGTCAGTCTCTCAATAGTTCGTTAATTGAATCGTGCGAAGCCAACCATTCGGCGCGACGCCGGAAGAGATCCGGCACGGCGGCATTGGCGTCGTTAATCAGGGTGCGTAAATTGGCGCTTTGCAGGACGCCGTTTTCCACCAGAATGCGCCCGGCTACCAAGGTCATGTCTACATCTCCACCCTGCACGGCATGCACCAGGTTGTGGTGCAGGTTGCCATCCGCGCCGCCCAGCAGGGGTGTCATATGCGGGGTGTCGGTGTGGACGGCAATCAAATCGGCCTGTTTGCCGTTTTCAATCGAACCGATTTCTTTGTCCAGACCCAGGGCGCGCGCGCCGCCAATGGTGGCCATACGACATACCGACCAGGCATCCAGCGCAGCGGCATCCAGTTTGCTGAGTTTGGCCAGCAGCGAGGCGGTTTTCATCTCCTCAAACATATCCAGGTTGTTGTTTTCTTTTTCGCCGTCGGTTCCCAGGCCGACTGCCACGCCCTGCGCCAACAGGGCTTCCACCGGGGCGGCGCCGCTGGCCAGTTTCATATTACTGACCGGGTTGTGCGCCACACCCACATGGTGGCGGGCCAGGAGGTTAATTTCGTTTTCCGAAAGCCAGACGCAGTGCGCCAGCAGGGTATGCGGGGCTTCAAGCAGGCCAAATTGTTCCAGGGCTTCCACGGGGCGGCAGTTATAACGTCGCTGAGTTTCTTCCACGTCAAACCGGCTCTCATTACTGTGGGTGTGAAAACCCACCTGATAATGTTGGGCCATTTGCATGGCACGCCGCCAGGCTTCGGGTGTGGCGTAAAACATATGCTCCAGACCCACCCAAACCTGAATGCGCCCGCCGGCGCCGCCGTGCCAACGGCGAATTAAAGTTTCGTTGCTGTCGAGGGTTTCAAAATAATCATGGTCGGGGTGTTCGGCCACATAAGGCACCAGCACGGCGCGAATGCCCAGTTCTTCTGCGGCGTGGGCGCTGCCCTGCATAAAACGCCACATGTCCACAATGGTGGTGGTGCCGGCCAGCAGAGACTCGGCATAACACAGGTAAGCGGCGATTTCAGCCTCGGCAGGGGTGAGCACGCGGTGCATCGGGTCGATAAAACGTTGCAGCCACTCCCACACGGGCAGACCTTCGGCCGTGCCGCGCAGCAAACCGGAATGGGCATGGGTATTTATTAAACCCGGCATTAACAAGCGGTCTTTAAGCCGTTTAACCGGTACATCCGGGTGGTTTTTAAAAAGGGTTTCCGCTTTATCCACGGCCTGAATGCGGCCGCTGCCGCCGATCAAAACGGCGCCATCGTTAATCACCAGGTTGTTTTGATTCATGGTAAGGACAAAATCGGCATGCAGGATAAAGGGGTCCATCGGTAGCTCCTTGATTGATAAGCGGAAATTATGGGATTAATTTATTTTACTGTAAAACCCCGGCGAATGATCAAAACAAATAAAGGGCTGCCAGGCTGGAAAGCAGGGTCAGGTAGGGCAGCAGGCGGTGCAGCCAGTGAATCAAAGCGGGCATCTCTTTATCAACACTTAATAACCCGCCGCTGACGATGGTGAATAAAAAACCGAGGGCAGCCATGCCGGTGCAAACGATTTGCAGTCTCCCGGCAGTTTTTAAAACCGGATAAAGGGTGACTCCGACAAAAATCAGCATACCCAGAGCCATTAACTTATGCAGAGTAAAAATGAGGACGGCATAGGGTTTACCCGTATGTCCCAGCCAGTAGCCGGTTAAAAAAATAAATACAAAAACCAGGATGGTAAAGATCATCTTCATTAAAATCGAGTTCATTTTTGTTCCTTATATTTACAACAATTCGGAGGCCAATAACACCAGGTTGCCGCAAACTGAGCCGCTTTCCAACAGGCGGTGCGCGGCGGCGGCATCTGACAGGGAAAATTTTTGTGTAATGAGCGGTTGAATCTGGCGGGTTTGTAATAATTGAAAGAGTTTTTGCCAGTCTTCCAGAAAAGGCTGTTGTTTTCCGAGAAAATAAAAGGAAGTGCCGTATAACCGGCAGGATTTTTCAGCCGAGAATAAATTAACTGCCGTCATCCGGCTTAAGACGCGCGACAGGTCGCCAAAACCGGCCGGTTCGCCATAACTGATCAGCCGCCCTGCGGGACATAAAAGCGACAGCGCGCCGTTGACGGTTTGCGGGCGCATCAAACCGTCAAACACAACGTTTATACCCGATGGTTCGGCCTCACGCATCACCGAGACAAAATCCTGTGTGTGGTAGTCAATGGCTTGAGCGCCGTAAGCCTGTAACAGGGTATGTTTTTCGGGTGAAGCCAGCCCGTACATTTTTAAGCCGGCCAGTTGCCCCAATTGCAAAAAAGACGATCCGATCCCGCCGCTTGCGCCAATCATCAACACCTTTTCGCCGGGTTTCACCCTGGCCGAGCGGTGCATACACTGGTAAGCCACAATATAGTTAAGTATAAGCGTGACCGATTCGGCCGGGTCCAACCCGGTGGGCATTTGAATCAGTCGATCGCTTTTCCAGTAGAGATATTCACTATAGCCGCCGATTACGGTTAATGCGCCAACGTTTTGACCGACCGACACCCGGGTTACACCGGCGCCGATTGCATCCACAATGCCGACAGCGGCGTATCCCGGCACAAATGGAAACTTCTGCCCCAGGGGTGTGCCGCTATAAAGGGCTTTACCGGAGCGTACGGTGATATCCGGGCGGCAGACGGCTGAAGCCAGTACCTTAATCCGTACTTCGCCTCTGGCGGGCGCTCTCAGATCGGTTTCCATTACCTGCAACACCTCCGGGCCGCCGGCGTGCGTGGCAAGTATATATTTATATTTCATTGCCGTTTTCCTTTGAGGCACAAATGCCGTTCCAAAAAATCTCAAACCCCATCAGCGCGATCCGTTTTTGTTCCTGCGGGTCGTGTAATCGTTTAATGTGGTTCATCACGGCTACGATATCCTGGTAGAGGATTTCACCGATCAATTCGGGTGGATAAGGTTTAAGCGCGCCTTCTTTAAATCCTTTTTGGATGGTCTCAAAATAATAAACCAGGTCTAACGCCGTTTGTTGAATGACTGTTTCAGGCACCAGGTTTGAATCGCGAATTTGCTGAATGTATAAATAGGCATCCAGGTGCAGCAGAAACCAATCGATGGAACCCTGCCAGATTTGAAAAAAAGCCTGGCGGGAGGGCAGGTCTGTGCTGAGCAGCGATCGAATGTATAAAGACTGTTCGCGGCTGATGCCCAGGACCAGTTCGTTGATTAGGTCCTGCTTGGCCGGAAAATATAAAAACAGGGTACCGGCGGCCGTGCCGGCCTGTTTTGCAATTTCGGCCGTTGAGGTGTGGTTAACACCGTGGGTGATGAATAATTTCAGGGCTGTTTCCAGATAAAGGGCTTTTTTCTCAGGGCTTAATTCGCGGCTCATAATTTTCCTTGTGGACAATGACTGACTGATCACTCATTTTATAATTAAATAGATAATCTGTCAATTGTTTAATCCGCTTTGACCGATTATGACCGCCGCAAGCCTGCTAACGCTGCGGAAAAAGGAACTTGACTTAGAGTTTACTCGAAGGCTTACAATTCAGGTCAAAAGGAGTTTAACATCATGGAATATCGTAATCTGGGTAATACGGGTTTAAAAGTCAGCGAAATCAGCCTGGGAAGCTGGCTGACTTATGGCAATTCGACCGAAAAAGAGACGGCCATTCAAATTATTCACCGGGCCTACGACCTGGGCATTAATTTTTTTGATACGGCCGATGTATATGCAATTGGCAGGGCTGAAGAGGTGGTGGGGGAAGCCATTAAAAAATTCCGCCGCGAATCTTATGTGCTGGCCACCAAGGTTTTTTGGCCGGTGGGGGATGGCCCCAATGACCGCGGACTTTCGCGCAAACATATCACCGAGCAGGCTCACGACAGCCTGAAACGCCTGGGGGTCGATTATGTGGATATTTATTACTGCCACCGGTATGACCCGTCCACCCCGGTGTATGAAACCCTGCGCGCCATTGACGACTTGATTCGCCAGGGAAAAATTTTATACGCCGGCGTCAGTGAATGGAGCGCGGCGCAAATTCAAGAGGCGCTGCATGTGGCGGATAAATTTCTGCTGGACCGGATTGTGGTTAACCAGCCCTTATACAATATGTTTGACCGCAAGATCGAAGCCGAAATCATGCCGTTAAGTGCCGCCAACGGCATCGGGCAGGTGGTTTTTTCGCCGCTGGCGCAGGGTATTTTAAGCGGTAAATATAAAAATGCGGCTTCCCTGCCGGCCGGCAGCCGGGCCACAGACCCGAAAGCCAACACCTTTATCGGTCAATATCTCAACGATGAAGTCCTGGGCAAAGTGATGCAATTAAACAAGGTTGCCGCCTCAATGGGCATCAGCATGGCACAGCTCGCCCTGGCCTGGGTGTTAAGACAGCCCAACGTTTCCAGTGCCATTATCGGCGCCAGCCGCCCCGAGCAGGTGGAAGAAAATGTAAAAGCCTCGGGCGTAAAATTATCTGAGGATGTTTTGCAGACTATTGAAGGAATTTTGCAGGCTTAATCCAGAAATACAGAATTTAAAAATCTCCGGAACGCTTTTTTTAAAACGTTCCGGAGATTTTTAAACCGGCAGGGTGCAGCTTTGTTTCTGATCCAGTTGCAGTTTGCAGGTGGTGTTGTAATGTTCAATTTTGTAGTTGATATGCTCCAGATTGTCGTGTAAGGCTTCAATCTGATTTAAAACATCCTGGCGGTGGTTCAACAAAAACTGGCGGCGTTCTTCAAGGGTATCGTCGCCCTGCATGCAGAGCTGAATATAATCTTTGATCTGTTTTAAGGACATGCCCGTATTTTTCAGGCAGCAGATCATTTCCAGCCATTCCATATTGTTGTCGGTGAACAAACGCCGTCCGGCGTCATCCCTTTCGACAAAAGGCAGCAAGCCTTCCTTGTCGTAAAAACGCAGGGTATAAGCGGTCAGGTTGAGCCGGTCGGCAGCCTGTTTAATGGTGTATTCCATGCGGGTCTTCTCCTTTTTCAGGCAGATACAATTGTTTAATATATACCCTCGAGATAACTCAAAGTCAAGCCGCTTGTTGAAGTTTTATTTATGAAAGCTCGCGTTCCAGAACGCGGATGATTTGTGAAACCACCCGGTTGACCGGGGTGTTTATGCCGCATTGCTCGCCCAGTTTAACCACCTTGCAGCCGAACAGTTCTACCTCGGTTTTACGCCCGGCTTCAACATCCTGCAGCATCGAAGTTTTGCCCTGCGGGGAGAGTTGGTTTAAGACCGGGTACCAGTTTTTCAGGTCTTCTTCGGTCAGATTCACCTGGTTGGCCTGTGCCAGGCTGACCACCTCGCGCATCAGGGCTTCCATCAATGCCTGGGCGTCGGGATTGGTTTGTAAAACGGCATAAGGCGCACGCATCACGGCCGAAGCCTGGTTGGTGCCCACATTGATCATAAACTTCCACCATAACATACGTTTCATATCTTCCGGCGTTTTGTAGGCGATGTGGGCTTTGTCAAAAGCTTCTTGCACGCGGCGCACTTTGGGGGTGATGGTGGGGTTATACAATTCGCCGAAGTGGTGTACGCCCGCTTTGGTATAAACAACCTGGTTACCTTCGCGCACGGCATCAATGCCCAGCGAGATGGCATATAAGACCTTATCCATGCCATAGAGTGAACCGATATATTCTTCGCTTTCCAGGCCGTTCATCACTGATACAAAAGTTGTGTTTTCACCCACCAGCTTGCCAAGACCCTGCAGGGCATCGGCCATGTGGTGGTGTTTTAACCCCACAATAATCAGATCGGCGGATTCTTCGGCTTCAGCGGGGGAAATGGCGGGAATAAAATAGGATTTCCCGTTCACCAGCAGACCGTCTTTTTTTAATCTTTGCAGGCGTTCGCCTTTTGCAATTAATACGGTTGAAAAGTCCGGGCTATCATAAAACTGGGCGGCGAAATAAGCGCCCATTGCACCCGCACCAATAATGGCCACATTTTTTATTGCTTGCATATTTTCCTTCTTTTGTATTGAAGCTGACTCGTAAAAAATATTTCTTATTGTCCCACAAAAAGAGGATTTTTACACACAAAAAATAATCGGATTTTTTATGGGGTTTTGTCGGGAGATTTATTGCAGCAGACGGCCAGCGCACCGCATAACAGAGCGGTGATCAAAAAATAATAATTACAAAACGCCTGCTGGCTGGAGCTTACAAACAAAAACAAGGCAAAGGCCATGGCCGCTGCAAAAGCCGTGGCTGAAGCTTTGCCGAAACGCCAGATAAACAGATAGGCCAGAGCAAGCATGATAAAGGGCAGGAACTGCCAGGCCTGCATTCCCGTGGCGGCGCTGTAAAGCGCGGCATAACTTAAAGCGTTGCTTCTGAAGACCTGATAAAACTGCGCCAGCCCCACATTCCATAAAAAGGCCGGAAAGTTCCAAAAGGCAAGCGGTGCAGTGGACAAAAATGCCACCCCAATGGCCGCCGCCCACTGGCGCAGCCGGGTTTTCCAGGACTGAGGCGGTTGTAATAAAAGGGATAAGGGCAATAATAACAGCATGTATTGT
>JAJTBH010000146.1 GCA_021287005.1 Anaerolineae bacterium | reverse complement strand
TTCTTCACCGCGCGCTGTCAGAATGATGATGGGGACGTTGGAAAACTGTCTGATACGTTCGCAGGCAGTCAGACCGTCCATTTTGGGCATCATCACATCCATAAGCACTAAGCCGGGTTGTTTAAGCGTCACCAGATCTACTGCCTCTTCACCATTTGTTGCGGTGATTACCTCAAAACCCTCTTTTTCCATATTAACTTTAAGCAGCCGCTGATAAAGGGGCTCGTCATCTACAACCAATATTAATGTCATGCCAGCTCCTCCTGATGCTTAACTAAAACCAGATCTTCCTCTCGCTGTGAATCGGGTAATAAAACCGTAAAAGTTGTGCCCTCACCGATTTTTGATGCCGCTGTAATCACCCCGTGATGCGCCTGGATAATTTGTTGGCAAATAAACAAACCCAATCCGGAACCGTGGATATTGGGTAACAGGTCGGGACTTCTGAAAAAACGATCAAATACATACGGCAGATATTTTTCATTAATTCCGGGCCCAAAATCTCGGATGGAAATCGTTGTTTGATGTTGGTTTTGTTTAATTCTAACCCATATTTGTGACTCTGGAGCGTACTTGGTGGCATTATTTAATATATTATCAAAAACCTGGCGCAGCCGGCGTGAGTCGCCTTCAATTGCTTCCAGGTGGTCGGGAATATCCAATTTAATATCATATCCGGGAAAACGCAAAAGCAGGTGTTCAACCGATTCTTTGATAACAACTTCAAGGTGCGTCGGATGAAAACTCATTTTTAACAATCCCGAACTCATACGCGATGAATCGAGCAAGTTGTCGATTAACTGCTGCAAATAATCGGTTTCCGTTTCAATGATCTGTAAAAATTCAAGCTGGGTACCGGCATCCCAGGAGGTATCGCTGCGTAATAACGTGGTTGTATACCCTTTAATACAGCCCAGAGGCGTGCGCAGTTCGTGAGTGAGGTTGGTGAAAAAATCTTCGCGTAGTTTAATTTGCTGTTTTTCACCCGAAAGCTGCATAAACTCTTCATCAAGCATCTGGCGGTTAATTAAAAAACCGAGTTGTTGCGAAACAAAGGCTGCCAACTCGCATTCATCAGTGTTAAAAGCGGGGCTGCCAAAACGAATCAGTAAAAATGCACCGTGGCATCGACCCTGGTATGCCAGGGGAATGCCGAGAAAATAAGGGTTATCAAGACGATTGGTGTTTCTGCCGGGTGTGGGGGTCTTTAAAATCATGCGGTTCTGACCGATAATCTGAGCGGCAATTTTTTCACCCCAATCCAATTCGTCACTCATGCCCCGGCCGCGCCCCAGGGCCCGGCTGTAATATGCATTCAGGTTTTGTTTGGAATCAAGAATATAAATGATGAAATTATCGAAAATAAGGATGTTGCGCAGATAATCGCTCAGTTCATCCAATACCGATTTTAACTCAGCCGCCTGGCTCAGAATGGCGCTCAAGCGGAAAAGATGTAAAGTTGTTAAGCTTTCCGTACCGCGTTCCATATCCTGTAAATACCTCGCCTTATTCAGGAAAGAAAGCGCTCGAAATTATGATTGAATCGGGATGTTAAACTCGAATGAACTGCCTTTCCCAACTTCTGATTTTACCAACACGGTGGACCCGTGCGCTTCGATAATTTTTTTCACAAGAGCCAGTCCCAGGCCCGTACCGCCATAACGGCGGGTGGAAGAACCATCCAACTGGTGAAAAGGCTCAAAAAGCTCGCCCAGGCGATCTTGCGGTATGCCAATTCCGGTGTCGATCACGCCGATATGCATCAATTTACCTTCCTGTTTGCAAAGCAGGCGAACCTGCCCCCCGGCAGCAGTAAATTTGATGGCGTTATCGAGTAATTGTTGGATGACCCAGCTCAATTTTTCAGGGTCGGCCTTAATGGCCGGCAGCGAGGCGGGGCATAATAATTCGATATTGATCTTTTTGTCGCCGGCTTTAATATTGACTCGCTGAATGGCCTGTTTTGCCAGGTCGGCCATGTGAACCGGCTGAATTTTAAGGTTAATTTGCCCTCGTTCGGCGGTTGAAAAGAGAATCAAATCTTCAATTAATTGTTCCAGGCGATCAGAGGATTGTTTCATGATTTCCAACACCTGGTTTTGATCGGCGCTGGTATTACCAAATGCGCCGGTGAGGAATAACTCGAGGTAACCCTTTAAATGGGTCAAAGGAGTGCGTAATTCATGTGAGATGTTGGCAATGAAGTTGGCTTTTAGCTGGGTCAGTTCGGATAATTTGCTTAACGCCTGCTCCAGCTCGTAAGTGCGTTCTTTAACACGCTGTTCAAGCATCTGGTTGTTACGCTGCAAGGCTTCACGCAGTTGCAAAATCTGTTCGGTGATGGCCTGGTCCAGTTCTTCACGGGTCAGTAAATTCATTGAGATCAGAACCTGCCCCAGTTGAGGCGGGAATTGACCATCCTTGCGTAAACTTTGTTGAAGAGCCAGGGCGCGTTTTAAGTCTTCCGCCGAGATCAGACCTTTTTCGACAAGATAATCTCCCAGGCGGGGAACCAGAATTTCTGGAGTCAGTTGTGGTCGCGAACTAGTTGTTCCCATTGTTGCTGCTCGTCCAGACCCATTCTCCGGCTACCATGGTGGCCTCTGGTCGCAGTGACCATAAGTTCTGTGGATCAAGCTTAAATGGATCATGTTCTAATACTATTAAATCCGCAAAATAGCCGGCTGTCAACTGCCCCAGGTTCTTTTCACGGCCGGAAGCAAAAGCTGCGCCGGTGGTAAAGCCGTTGAGAGCTTCTTGCAGGCTTAATTTTTGCTGCGCGTACCAGCCATCCGAATCGGGGTAACCGTTGGTGCGGCAGCGGGTGACGGCGGCAAACAGACCGTAAAAGGGATTGGGTGATTCAACCGGGGCATCGGAGCCAAACGCCAGGGCTGTGCCGGCTTGCAGCAAGGTTTTATATGCATAAGCATAGGCGCTGCGTTTGCCCCAGTATTTATCGGCTATATCCATATCCGAAGTGGCATGAATGGGCTGAACCGAAGCGATGATATTTAACTGCGCCAGACGGTTAATATCGTCCGGGTGAAGAATCTGCACATGTTCAATGCGGTGGCGTAAAGCGGGCAGGTGGTTTTCTTTTTCAAACTGTCTGACCTGAGCCAGCCCGTTGATGATTTCATGATTGGCGCGGTCGCCAATGGCATGAATTGCCATGCTAAAACCGTTTAAAACGGCCTTCTGACCGTGTTCAAAGAGCGTTTCCGAATCCATCATCAAAATGCCGGTTTGCGTGGCTGAAGAGTTCTCATAGGGTTCAAACATGGCGGCGGTTTGCGGCCCCAAAGCACCATCGGCGAACATCTTAATCGAGCCGATCTTGAGGTAGTCGCTGCCAAAACCGGTGCGCAGCCCAACTTGAATGGCGGCATCCATGTTTTCGAGGGGAATACTCTTGTGAACGCGCAGGCGCAGACGATCTTGTTTATCCAGTTCTTGCAGTGCGCCGAAACTGGTGCTGCGATCGTAATCGTGCACGGCGGTGATGCCCATTTGCCACAGGGCGCTTTGAGCTTCGCCAATGGCGACAGTCGAATCGGCCACCGTTTGGGCAGGCATAACCGGTTTCATCAATTCCATGGCTGTTTCAAACAAGATGCCGTCGGGCTCACCGTTGGCGTCACGCCCGATTTTGCCGCCCACCGGGTCGGTCGTATGGCGGGTGATGCCGGCCATTTGCAGAGCGGCAGAGCTGACCCACATGGCGTGGTAAGATTTGGCGGTTAAACACACCGGTCGACCGGCGGCGGCTTCATCCAACTGGCGAGCCGTGCCGAATTGACCGCCCCAAACGTTCTGATTCCAGCCGTGGCCCATCACCCAGGCGTTGGGCGCCAGTTTCTGAGCGCGTTCACTCACCCGCCGCAGGCATTCGGCCAGCGTTTCGGTTTCGCAATCGACTCGCTGAAGGAAAAGGGCGTAATATTCGAGGTGCATGTGTGCGTCGCACAGGCCCGGCAGGATGGTTTTGCCTTTCAGATCAATTTTTTCTGCGGCACTTAACCCAAATTGGGCGGCATCCTGGTGTGAACCGGCAAATAAAACACGGCCGTTCTGAAGAATGAGATCAGAAACGACCGGTTGTTGACTGTTTTGTGTATAAATGTGGGCGTTATAAATCCATTTCATAGTTTACTCTCTTGTTAGATGTTCAATCAAAGTGTTGAGTTCTTCGTCGGAATAATAATGAATGACCACGCTGCCCCCTTTTTTGCCATGATGCAAAGAAACGCGGGTCCCCAGGGTGCCAGAAAGGCGCTGTTCGATTTCATTTATTTCGGGGTCGGGCAGTTTTTTGGCGGCGTTATGCGGTTTTTCACCGCATAATTTGCGCACCAATTCTTCGGTCTGGCGGACGGTGAGATCCTGTTTTAGAATGGTGCCGAGGGCGGCGGTTTGCCCCTGAGCGGTGGGCAGGCCCAACAGAGCGCGGGCGTGCCCTTCACTGATGGCGCCTTCGGCCAGGGCTTCATGTACTGCCTTGGGTAATTTTAGCAGACGCAGGGTGTTGGTTACGGTAACGCGGTTTTTCCCCACGCGCTGGGCAATTTCTTCATGGGAGAGGCCAAAAGCCTCACTGAGCTGCAAATAGGCTTCGGCGGTTTCAAGCGGTGTCAGGTCGGCGCGCTGAACGTTTTCAATCAGGGCCAGCTCAAGGCGCTGCTGATCGGTTACCTGGCGCATGATGACCGGCACCAACTCTAGCTCGGCCAGTTTGGCGGCGCGCAGACGGCGCTCACCGGCAATCAGGGTGTAAATTTCTTCGCCTTCATCACGGGTAACGATGAGGGGTTGGATGATGCCGTGTTCGCGAATCGAAGCGGCCAGTTCGGCCAGGTCTTCGGATTTCATCAAATAACGCGGCTGGCGTGGATTGGGAACGATATTTGAGATGGGAATCAACATCGGGCCGGAACTGCTGACCGGTTCCCCGGCCGGTTCCGGCATGAGTGCATCCAAACCTTTTCCTAGTCCACTTTTTCTAGCCATAGGGTTCTACCTTCTTTAACCTGAAAATGAAATTCCGGCAACGCCGTCCTGAACCAGCAGTTCGTGCGCCAGGGCGTCGTAACTTTTGGCGGCGGATGAATCGGGAGCATAAATGGAAATGGGCTGCCCGTAAGAGGGAGCTTCTGCCAGACGAACGCTGCGCGGAACGATGGTTTTAAAAACTTTGTCGGGGAAAAAGCGTTTTACTTCGGTGATAACGTCATTGGCCAGGCGGGTGCGACCATCATACATGGTTAAAATAACACCGCGAACATTAAGCTGCGGCGCAATGGAGGCGCGCACCTTGTTGAGGGTTTGTGAAAGCTGCCCCAGCCCTTCAAGGGCCAGATATTCACATTGCACAGGGATAATAACACCATCCTGTGCGGCAGCCAGACCGTTGATGGTCAACAGGCTGAGCGAGGGGGGGCAGTCGATTAAAATGTAATCGTAGCGGGCTGAGATGGCATTTAATGCATCACGCAGGCGATATTCGCGCCGCTCCATGTCGATGAGCTCCACTTCGGCGCCGGCCAGGGCGGGGGAAGACGGCAGCAGGGAAATTTTGTAACGTGGGTTGCGTAATACCTGTGGACCGATGGAGGCCGCGCCGATTAATACTTCGTACGTGCCCGATTTAATGGTACGTTTGTCAATACCCAGGCAGGATGTGGCGTTTGCCTGTGAATCCAGATCAACAATTAACACGTTTTGATTAAGAATGCCCAGATAAGCACTCAGGTTAATGGCTGTGGTGGTTTTACCGACTCCACCTTTCTGGTTGACAATCGTATAAATTTTGGCCATGGTTTAAGGTTTCCAGAGGACTTCGGTCATCTCATTTTTAACTTCCTGGGCGGTGGGAACACCGGCCAGGCCCTTGCGGGTTACGGAAAGCGAGGCTAACTGGGTGGCAAAACGGGCTGCCTCCCAGGGGTCGCGCGTATTTTGTAAACGATAGAAGAAGGATGCGGCAAAAATATCACCGGCGCCGGTAGCGTCGCCTTCATACACCCGGGGCGGGCGCACGTGGCGCACATCGCCGTTCCAGTAAATCTGGGCGCCGTCGGAACCTTCGGTTAAAGCCAGAACACGCACCGAGCTCAGCATATCTTCAACCCGTTTGTAGTCTTTTTCCACGTCTTCAATGCTTAAGACCACGGCCGAGATGTTTTCGAGCACAAAACGGGCTTCGAGCCAATCGGTAAAACGTACGCGGCCTTCGGCATCCCAGGCGCGCATCCAACCCTGAGGAGTTACGCCAATAAAGGATTCGGGGAAAGCGCGTACAATATTGGGGTCAATTTCCTGCGCCACGGGGCCAAGGTGCACAATGGGGGCATTGCGCCAGGTTTCGGGCACCATGCCGGCATCCAACACGGTGGCCTGATGGTTAAGATATTGAATGCGGCCGGAAGGTGTATAGATATTTTTAAAAGTGGTATTATGGTCGGAATGGACGGCTGCAACGGTTACATCCTGAAGGAGCGACAGATCCATGTCGGGGGTGCAGGAAGTTAAAACCCCCACACGCAGCCCGAGGGCTTTAGCGGTTAAGGCGGCAAACGAAACCGTGCCGCCCAGGCTAAAACCGTTTTCGACCACGTCTTGAGTAACGTGGCCGATTACAAGATAGTCGATCGGGTCGATTGAATTTGTATATCGGATCATCGAAGTATATTTAACCTGTTAACAAGGATAATAAAAACGCGGTAAGAGGCAATTTTACCGCATTTGAAAGATTATAAAAAGGCCGATTTTTCGGGCGGTTCGCCGCCGGCCGGCAAAGGGGCCGGAATGGGTTGAACCACCGATTGGTTGATGGGGGTGGTGCAGTAGGGGCAGAGATCCCAGGAGAGCTCAATGGCCTGGCCGCACTGCGGGCAGGCGCGCCGCAGGCGGGTGTGGCAAGTGGGGCAGGCGATCCAATCCGGTTCGATCTTGCGGCTGCAACCGGGGCAAAGGGTTTTGGTTTCAATGCTGTGCAGCAAGGCTTCTTCTTCGAGCGCCTGTTGATACTCTTCTTCCAGGGTGACGGCCGGGCGTAAAACCAGATAAATGATGATACCGGGGATAAATAAAACGGCGCTGACAACGGTGGCCAGCACCTGCACCGGCCAGTAACGAATGCGTTTGCGGGCGTCGCGGAAGGTCCAAAAAACCAGGCTTAACCATAATGCGGCCAAAAAAGCGCCGGCCAGCGCAGTGCTGATTAAAACCAGGTTGCTTAAGAATGCAGGATTAAGAGTCATGACCGCTCCAGTAAAAGAATTATAGCATAAGCGCCGGGTGGATTGCGCGTTATACCGCGCATTTTAACGTCAGAATTTAATGGTCAAAAAAGACATCTGCCGCTACAATTTAATCTATGATTTAACCAGCCGAAAACAGGGGTGCTTATGAACACTGAAAATAAAACGAGCTACCGGATTGCCGACCTGGAGAGTGAAGACCGCCCGCGCGAGCGCCTGGCGCGCCTGGGGGCGCAGGTTTTAAATAACGCCGAACTGCTGGCGATTTTGCTGCGCGTGGGCATGCCGGGTGAAAATGTGGTGCAGATGGCGCAGCGTTTATTAATCGAAAACGGGGGCTTGTATGGTCTGCGGCGTGCGTCTTTTGATGAGCTGAGCCGGCAGCGCGGGGTGGGTTTTGCCAAGGCGGCGCAGATTAAAGCGGCCATTGAGTTGGGCTACCGCCTGCGCCTGGAAGCGCCCGATGAACGCCCGGCCATCAGCAGCCCGGCGGATGCGGCCGTGCTGGTGCAATATGAAATGGAAGACCTGGTGCAGGAAAACCTGTGGGTGCTGGTGCTCGACACACGCAACCGCTTGATGCACATTGAAAAATTGTATCAGGGGTCGTTAAACGCTTCGTCGGTGCGCATCGGCGAACTGTTTAAGGCGGCCATTCAGCGCAACGGGGCTTCGCTGATTCTGACCCATAACCACCCCAGCGGCGACCCCACGCCCAGCCCGGAGGATGCGGCCATGACGCGCGCGGCGGTGCAGGCCGGCAAACTGCTGGATATCGATGTGCTCGACCACCTGGTGATCGGGCGGGGCCGTTTTGTTTCATTAAAGGAACGCAAACTGGGTTTTGCCTGATAAAAAACAGGCCAAAATGCCAGTTAAAAGGCTGGACAAATTTAAAATTTAATAGTAATATTTGGCTCTCTGAATTGGCGAGGTAGCTCAGTGGAAGAGCAGGGGACTCATAAGCCCTTGGTCGTGAGTTCAACCCTCACCCTCGCCACAGTTATGGATTTGTAGGTTCATATCAAACCGAACAATGAAGTACGCAATGCAGCAAACAGCCAACCGTTGCAACCGGCTGGTTGTTTTGTTTAAAGAGAGAATTTTTGGGCGTTTTCCGGTGAATGTTGCAGACTTTGCCGGTCGCAACATTTCTTGTGGATCTACACATTGAAAATTGAATAACCGATAAATTGCCTGTGTTATAATATTTTTGCCTTTTAATCAGTGGATGTTACTGATTAAATTAAATTATTAAAATATGGAATAAGGTATAGAATGATCGAAAAGGATGAACTACCCGATCAATGGGACCTGGTTATTTCACCGCAGAGAGGGTGGTTTGATCTGCATCTGAATGATCTCTGGCGCTATCGAGATCTTATTAAACTTTTTGT
>JAJTBH010000145.1 GCA_021287005.1 Anaerolineae bacterium | reverse complement strand
GCTTGAATACGTTTTACACTTTACGATTTTAATTCTGGTTTTATTATCATTGGCTTTAATGCTGATATCCATCAGGAAAAACAGCCCATTTAACTGGATGACTGTGATCGGCGTGCTGACTTCTTTGGGAATGTTTTCCATTGAGTATTTCGTCGGTCTTGAATTGGCGCGTCCTTTTATAATCTGGTTTAGTCTCAAACAGCCTGCCGGTAAAAAGAAAATCGTGGAGACATTAAAATACTGGCTGCCTTACGGGGTTGTGCTGGCAGTTTTCTTTTACTGGCGTATTTTTATCTACTCCTTCACGACTTATCAGCCTGTATTAATTTCCGGTTTAAAGAAAAATCCGCTAAAAGTCTTTATCGATCTCGGTTGGCGCATGCTGCAGGATATGATCACAGTGGTTCTGCGGGTTTGGGCACAGGCATTTGACGTGGTGGATAGTTACCCGGTCATTTTTTTGCAGGCAGCCATCATCCTTGGCGGCGGTTTGCTGGCCTGGTTTGTCGTCAGCCGGTTAAGTAAACATATAAAAACAGAAAATTCACAACCCGCTCAACCCGAATGGGGTTTGCAGGCCATTATGGCCGGTTTATTGTTGATGTTTTTGGCCGGTGTGCCTTTTTGGGTGACCGGCATCAATTTGTGGTTGAGCTTCCCCTGGGATCGCACGACTCTGCCTTTTATTCCCGGCGCCTGTTTATTAATTGTCGGTACAGTGGAACTGGTTTTACAACCGCGCTATCGGAATGTTTTTCTGGCCGGTCTGATAGGGCTTTCTTTTGGCATTCACTACTTAAATGTGCAGACTTTCATAAACGAGTGGGACGAAGCCCGGTCCATTTTATGGCAGTTAACCTGGCGTGCGCCCATGATTAAAGCCGGTACATCCCTGGTGACGGATGTGATGCCGGTGGTTTATTATGGCGACAACACCCTTTCACCGGCGATTAACTGGACTTATGCACCCGATGTTCACCAGGAAGAAATACCCTACCGGTTGTTTGATTTAAACATCCGCCAGGATTCACCGGTCTTTTCAAACCCTGGCCGCAATATGCCCATCGAACATCATTACCGCAACTTTCTTTTTGACGGTAATACCAACCAGATGCTGACGGTGATCTTTAAACGAAATGCCTGTGTCAGGGTTTATGGCGCGGGCGATCGGGTGGCCCCCGGGACCAGCGACCGAATTAAAGATACCCTTTACCTCTCGGATTTAAATTTAATCGATGCCAAGCCCGCCCGGGCTGCCCGTCCACCTTTTGTGGTGGGGGCAGAACCGCAGCACGGCTGGTGTTATTATTTTGAAAAAGCAGACCTGGCGCGCCAGCAGCAAGATTGGAAAACTGTTTCGGATCTGGCAAATCAAACGCTTTTATTAAACCTGTCCGCCCAGGAACCCTCTGAAAACCTGATTTTTATCGAAGGTTTATTACATACGGGTGAATGGAATCTGGCGCAGCAGCTTTCAGCCAAAACGGAATCGGATGCGGCTGTAAAATTACAGACCTGTGACCTGTGGTCATCCGCCAACCCATCCGGTTTTGAACCGGCCGGTCAGGCCGCCTGGCAGCAGGTAAGCACAACGCTTGCTTGTCATTAATGGGGTGATATGGAAACGCTAAAGCGATTTTTTGTGAAATATAAATCCCCGTTATTGTTATTGTTGCTGAGCCTACTGGCTTATGCCATTTATATTCCCTGGTTTGGCTTCTATGGGGATGATTGGTCGTATATCTGGTATCAGCATTTATTGGGCTTTGGCGGATCGGGCGACTTTGCCGCGTACGACCGGCCATTTTCCGCAATGTATTACAACGTGGTCATTTTTTTGTTGGGTGAATCGGTTTGGCCTTATCAAATACTGGCCATAACCCTGCGTTGGATCAGTGGAGTTTTGGCCTGGCTGGTGTTAAAAAAGGTCTGGCCGCGCCGCGAGCAACAGGTTTTTGGGACGGCAGTTTTATTTGTGTTATACCCCGGTTTTGGTCAGCAGCCTGTTTCAGTTGAGTTTATTTTGCATTTTGCGGTGCTTGACCTGTTTTTATTATCTCTATTGATTTTATTGATATCTCCTGGAAAACCCGCAAAACCTTACTGGATATGGACTGTTATATCCATGACAGCTTCAGCCAGTCTGTTTGCTCTGGAATATTTCATCGGATTGGAAATTCTACGCCCTATCTTTTTATGGATGGTGCTGGCTGAAAGGTATCCCCGGGCGAAAGAACGGATCAGAAAAACATTACAATACTGGGCGCCCTATGGGCTGGTGTTGTTTGCCTTTTTGTACTGGCGGATATTTATTTTTAAATTCCCGACTTATCAGCCCGGTTTAATTAACGATGTGCTTTCCAACCCGGCTTCAACTATACCCGGCCTGATTAAACGGGTTGTGGTCGATTTTAAAGAAGTGCTGCTGGATGCCTGGCAGAGTCTGGTGCGGTATCCCGTCACCAATGATTTGGTTAAACTTTACCTGGCTGTGGTTGGAATAGGTCTGATTGCCTGTTTGATTTATTTTTACGGATTAAAGGATAAAAACCAAACCGATCAGGATGCAAATGTCTTTAATCACTGGCGCAAAAACTGGCATTTACAGGCCGGTTTGATCGCCATCCTTTCCATGCTGGCTGCCGGTTTACCCTTCTGGGTGACCGGAATACCGCTCGAAATCAGTTTTCCCTGGGATCGTACAACCCTGCCGTTTATGTTCGGCGCCTGTTTGTTGCTGGTGGTTGTACTGGATCTTTTTATTCGTCCCCGTTTTCTGCCCCTGGTTCTTTCTTTATTAATTAGCCTCTGCCTGGGTGCGCATCTCATGAACGCCGAGACTTATCGTCAGGAATGGGACCATATGCGCTCGTTTTATTGGCAGTTATCCTGGCGAGCGCCGGTTTTACAACCGGGCACCATCCTCACTTCGGATCAAATTCCGCTCTTTAAGGTGAGTGACAGCGGCATGACGGCGCCTTTAAATTGGACCTATGCACCCGATTACCACAACCGCAATTTACTTTATAAAGTATTTGATCTGGACTTACGTTTGGATGGTGATTATGCCGGCATACCGCAGGTAAAAAGCGGATTGCCGATTACACATGATTACCGCTCTTTGTTATTCAGCAGCAATACAGATTCGCTGCTCGTCTTTTACGATAAACGGGATACCTGTCTGCACATTCTTTCTCCGTTGGATGGGGCAATTTCCGGTCTGCCTGAAAAGATAAACCGGGTTTTGCCGCTTTCCAATTTGAGTCTCATCTCGGAGAGTAGCTCGCCGGCTTTTCCGCCTGCACAGGTATTTGGGGCTGAACCAGCGCACGACTGGTGTTATTTTTATCAAAAAGCCGACCTGGCCCGCCAACAAAAAAACTGGTCTGCTGTCGTCGACTTCTGGCACCAGGCTCAATCGCAATCATTAACCGCGTCTGACCCGGTTGAATTACTGCCCTTTATTGAAGGCTTAGCGTTTCAAAAAGATTTAAACACAGCCGGACAATTAAGTGAGCAGGTGTTTCAATCTGCCGGTTTAAGATCGCGTTTATGCCTGTCATGGTCAATGGTTTTCAACGACCCTGCCATGCTCCAGGAGCATGATTCGCTTATTTCCATCATGAATAATCTTCACTGTGAACTCAAGTAAAAGGAGGTGATTTTTTTACTTTTTACGGTGTAAAAATTCGGTAATTTAATCCTCGGAGATTCTGAAAAATTTCCATCAAATGGATTATGCAAAACAGACTTCGTTTTCCGCGGAGTGCTTAACAAAAAAATTAAAGGAGAATTAGATATGCAAACATTTTTACATGGTCGTGATCTCATTGGTGATTTGGATTTCAGTAAAGAAGAAGTTGAAACCGTTTTGGATGTCGCTTTTGATTTAAAACGTAAACGTGCATTAAATGAATTAACGCCCTACCTGCGCGATAAGGTGCTGGCGATGCTATTTTTCTTCAGCAGCACGCGCACTCGCGGTTCATTTGAAGCCGGCATGGCCCACCTGGGCGGACACGCGGCTTTCATCGAGTCCAAAACCACTCAAATCGCGCATGGCGATACCCCCAAAGAAATCGGCGAAATTTATGGCCGTTATTTTGATGGCATTTCCATTCGGCATTGCGATTGGGGCATTGGTAATAAATACTTAAACGATGTCGCCAAATATTCGCGTGTTCCGATTCTTAACATGCAGTGCGATATTTATCATCCTTTCCAATGCCTGGCCGATTTAATGACCATTATGGAAAAGAAAGGCCGCGATCTGCGCCGCAAGAAGATGGTTGTGAGCTGGGCTTATGCAGCTTCTTACCAGAAACCCATGTCGGTTCCGCAAAGCCTGATTTTGCAGATGCCTCGCTTCGGAATGGATGTGGTTCTGGCGCGCCCGCCGGAATTTAAACTGATGCCTGAAATTATGGGCATGGCCGAAGAACAGGCTAAAAAATTCGGCACAAAGTTTGAAGTGGTTGAAGACATGGATGAAGCTTTTAAAGATGCCGATATTATTTACGCCAAATCCTGGGGCGCCATGGTACATACGCCGGATCCCGAAGAAGGCGCAAAAATCATCAAAAAATACGAAAGCTGGATCACCGACGAACGTAAGATGGCGCTGGCCAAAACGGATGCCATTTACATGCACCCCCTGCCGGCAGACCGCAATATTGAAGTGACCGATGGTGTAATTGACGGGCCTCAATCAGTCGTTTACGATGAAGCCGAAAACCGAATGCATGTACAGTCAGCCGTGATGGCTCTGACGATGGGTTAAACTGTAAAAATATAAAAGGATAGGGAACAAGAGGTTAGTATGACCGACAAAAAGGTTGCAGTTGTTGCAATTGGTGGGAACTCCTTGATAAAAAACAAGGAACACCAGACGGTTGAAGACCAATATATTGCTGCCAAAGAAACAACCCAACATATTGCCGATATGATTGAAGCAGGTTGGGATGTTGCGGTTGCGCATGGTAACGGCCCTCAGGTTGGTTTTATATTACGCCGTTCCGAGATTGCGCACAAAGCCGAAGGCATGCATGAAGTCCCACTGGATGTGTGCGGCGCCGATACACAGGGCGCCATCGGGTATGCATTACAGCAAACGCTGCAAAATGAACTGTTTCGTCGAAAAATCAACAAATCGGTAGCCACGTTGATTACCCAGACTCTGGTTGATAAAAATGACCCGGCCTTTAAAAACCCCACCAAACCGATTGGCGGTTTTATGGATGAAATTGAGGCTAAACGACGCCAGAGCGAATTGGGCTGGTCGGTGGTGGAAGATGCCGGCCGCGGTTGGCGGCGGGTAGTGGCTTCTCCGCTTCCCAAAGAGGTGGTTGAACTCGATTCCGTAAAAGCCTTGATTCGGGACGGTATCGTCGTCATAACCGTGGGGGGCGGCGGCATTCCCGTGATTGATAAAGGCGAAGGTGAATATGTTGGAACAGCCGCGGTGATCGACAAGGATTATGCCAGCAGCCTGCTGGCCCGCGAGATAAAAGCCGATTTGTTTTTAATCAGCACAGCAGTGGAAAAGGTGGCTTTAAATTATGGCAAACCCGACCAGAAATACATCGATAAAATGACCCTGGCCGAAGCCAAACAATACCTGGCTGAAGGTGTGCATTTTGCCAAAGGTTCCATGGCTCCCAAGATCCAGGCTATCATCTGGTTCCTTGAAGGCGGTGGCAAACAAGCCATTATCACCAATCCCGAAAATATCGGGCGTGCATTAAAAGGCGAAAGCGGAACATTAATCGTCCCATAAGTAAATCTTAAAAATTACCCGCCGGTGGGTCATCTGGCGGGTAATTTTTTCATCTTCAAGAAAAACAACATATATACTTTGGGGCGGATTTCATGTAAAATAGGGGAAGGCTTTTCATTAAATTACAACCGAATAATCCATTCTGCGGGTGATTTTATAACCGCAAATTTCTATGTATAAGAGAGGAGGTGTACAGGAAAATATCTTGTAAGGATCTCTCTTCTTGAAGTTAAGTTGTTAACTAGAAACAAAAGAATGATAGGAGTAGAAAATGAAGAAAAGCGTTTTTCGTATCCTGGCATTGATGGTTGTTGCTTCAATGCTGCTTGTGGCCTGCGCACCTGCGGCCACTCCTGCCCCGGCTCCGACCGCAGCCCCCGCTGCCGCTGAGCCCACCGCTGCCCCCGCAGCCGCCGAACCGACTGCTGCCCCTGCTGCTGCTGAGCCCACCGCTGCTCCGGCTGCCGCTGAAGGCCAGTATCAGATCCCCGATATCGTTGAAGGAAAATTCAATGTAGCATTTGTGCTGATTGGACCCCATGACGATGGTGGTTGGTCTGAAGCCCACTATGACGGCATTAAATACGTTGAAGAAAATGTTCCCAACGTACACGTAGCCTACATTGAAAACGTTGCCGAAGGCGCTGATTCAGAACAGGTATTCCGCAGTCTGTCCCGCAAAGGCTTCAACGTAATCTTTGGTACCAGCTTCGGTTTCATGGATCCCATGGAAGCTGTTGCCTCCGAATATCCTGACATTACCTACATTCATATCAGTGGTTACAAATCCAACGGCACCAATTTTGGCAACCTGTTTGGCGCTATGGAAACCATGAAATATATGGCCGGTATGATTGCCGGTGCCCGCGCTCAGAAAGACGGCAACCCCAAGATCGGTTACATCGCTACTTTCCCGATCCCCGAAGAATTACGCCTGGGTAACGCTTTCGCTCTGGGTATGCGCAAAACCTGCCCCGATTGTACGCTGGATGTTCGCTGGATCAGCACCTGGCATGATCCTGTGGCTGAAAAAGAAGCCGCCGCTTCCTTGTTTGACGCCGGTGCTCAGGTTGTCTTCACCGGTGCCGATACACCCGCTCCTGCCGATGTTGCTACCCAGAAGGGTAAATGGGGTATCACATATGACTGGTCGGGTTCCTGCAAAGCCGAACGCTGCTTAACCGCTCCCTATTGGAACTGGGGCCCCATCTATGCCAAAGTTGTTCAGGGCGTAATCGATGGTACCTATAAAGTCGGTTGGGATTACTTCGATGCTGATTCCGGCGCTCTGGGTCTGTATGGCTTCATGGAAGGTCAGGAATTGACCGCCGGTGAAGCTGATTTGGATCCCGCGGTAATTCAGGAAGTCAAAGATACCATGGCTAAAGCCCTCAAGGGTGAGTTCAATCGTTTTGATGTCTTCTCCGGCCCGATCAAAGACAATACCGGCAAAGAAATTCTGCCTGCCGGCGCCAAGTTTGAACAGGCTGACATGGATCAGTTCCCGCCCGGAGCCGAAGGCCTGGAATGCAAGTACTGCATGTACTGGTGGGCTGATGGCGTTTCCGCTGAACTGCCGAAACAGTAAGATTTTGTAATTTTGGTAAAGAAGGTCATTCTTATTGAATAACCTTCTTTACTGTTAGTAAGCCGACTTACAGGCAGGCGTAACCCGCCTGCCTGTAAGTCGGGAGGCAATTATCCAGTAGGTACTTATAAAGACTCAATCCCCTTAAGAGGTACGATGAATCCATCTGGCACACAAAATGACTTAATCGTCAGCATGCGCGGGATTGTTAAACGCTTTCCCGGTGTGTTGGCGAATGACCATGTGGACTTTAGTTTAAAACGGGGCAGTATTCATGCATTGTTGGGTGAGAACGGTGCCGGTAAAAGCACCTTGATGAATATTTTAGCGGGATTATATAGCCCTGACGCCGGAACTATCACCGTGGCTAATAAACAGGTTGTTTTTCATTCCCCACGCCAGGCAATTGAAGCCGGCATCGGAATGATTCACCAGCATTTTATGCTGGTTCCCTCTCAAACAGTAACCGAAAACATTTTATTAGGTTTGGATGAACCGCGTTTTCGGTTGAATTTAAAACAATATAACCAAAAAGTGCGCGACTTAAGCGAACAGTTTGGTTTACCCGTAGATCCTGAAGCGAAAATCTGGCAACTTTCTGTTGGCGAACAACAGCGTGTAGAAATTCTTAAGATGCTCTATCGTGGCGCAGAAGTTTTGATTATGGATGAACCCACGGCTGTGTTGGCGCCCCAGGAAATTGATGTGTTATGTGAAACCCTCAAAAAGATGGTGGCTGGCGGAAAGTCGATTATTTTTATCAGTCACAAATTAAATGAGGTGATGAATATTTCCGATGAAATTTCCGTCTTGCGTAAAGGCAAAGTGACAGCCTCTGGCATCCAAACCCGCGAGACGAATAAAGAAGACCTGGCGCGGTTAATGGTTGGGCGTGAAGTTCTTTTTAGCCTGGATAAAAAGGAAGTTCAGGCCGGAGAAACCATCCTGTCAGTCAATGATGTACATGCAGAAAATGATAAACATTTGCCGGCATTGCAGGGAGTTTCATTAAACATTCGTGCCGGAGAAATTGTTGGTCTGGCTGGTGTGGCCGGCAACGGACAGAGCGAGCTGGCAGAGGTTATCACCGGGCTGCGAAATGCCACCAGCGGATGCATTCAACTCAGGAAGGATGATATAACCAACCAGCCGGTAAAATATGGCATTCGGGCCGGTGTATCGCACATTCCCGAGGATCGAACCCACGTTGGCACGGCACCCAACCTGAGCATTACCGATAACGTCATTATGAAAAAATATAATCGTCCGCCCATCAGTCACGGCGGCATGATGAACATGGTTGTGGCTGAACGGTATGCCAGTGAATTAAGAAATTCATACGATATCATTGTGCCATCCACCCAGACGCCTGTCCGTTTGTTGTC
>JAJTBH010000144.1 GCA_021287005.1 Anaerolineae bacterium | reverse complement strand
CAAAAAAGGGGATATCACTTTTAAACGGCTAGCCTGCAGAAGCCGCTGGCTGAGCATGTCGAAGCCCCTCAGCCTTCCTCATAACAAAAAACTCACAACGAGAGAATCGTTGTGAGTTTTTATCCTATTCTACCCATTCCATCTACTTAAACATCTTACTCCGCCGATAACGAATAAACGGCGCAACTATTTTGCGAATCCAGTATTTGGCGACGATCACCGAGAACCAGGAACCGCCGTTGCGGTAATGCACTCGCAGCATTTCCGGCCAGCAGCGGTCATCTGATGCAATCGTTTTACTGTCGCCATACAACCTGAAATTAGCCCATAATCGCGGGTAATACACCACCGGCGCCAGCGCCGCCAGGCGCACCCACAAATCGTAATCCATCGCAAAATAAAAGGAGGGGTCCAACGGGCCCACCTGCTTCCACAGGGATGTTCTAAAAAACGCCGCCTGTTGAGGCACGTGCACATAACCCTGGCGCAGCCGCCGATAATCGGTTTGTGCCGCAGGAAATCGACCGATTATTTTTCCGTCAGCGTCGATAAAATTGGCATCGCCATACACCAGGCCAACCTCCGGATGTTGCTTAAAAAAGCGCACCACTTCGGCCAGAGCGCCCGGTTCGTATGTATCATCCGAATTGAGATAAGCAATGATATCACCGTGGGCGCGGTTGAAGCCCTTGTTAATCGCGTCCGTTTGTCCCTTATCCGGTTCCGAAACCCAATAAGCCAGCCGGTCGCCAAATTTTTTAATAATCTCGGCGCTGCCATCCGTTGAACCGCCGTCAATAACGATATACTCCAGGTCCACACCTTCTTGATCCAAAACGGAACGCAGGGTGGTTTCTATAAAACGGGCTTGATTGTAAGAAGGGGTAATAATTGAAACAAGAGTCATGGTTTATTCTACCGGGCTGGAAGGGTTATGGAGGTCAAAAATGACATAATCACCGGCCTGATCCAGAACAGGATAATGATTATACAACATCGATTTTAATTTTGGCTGTTTATCCAGTTCGCCAAACATGGTTACAACAAAAACGTCCTTATCGGCTGTTTGTTCTTTAAACAGATTCACTTCATCCATTTGAATACCGGCCAGTTCTCGATAATTAAAATCGCCTGATGTCATCCAGTTAATATTTTCGACCCAACCATAATAACTCAAACGATAACCGTAATCTTGAGTCAGGCCGATGACTTTTTTCTCATGGCCGATTTTATCGCCAAACTTGCGCCAGAAGATAATTTCGTTGTCATAATTGGTACGTTTTAACGTAACACGTACATCCCAGGCGTTAATTGTCACGGCAAAAGCCACTACCCCACAGATCACCGCGGCGTACAACCAGCGCGGAGCCGGTAAATGGTCAATGACAGCGCCGGCCCCTGCCGCCAGTCCCAGGGCCACCAGCGGTACGAAGGGAAGCTGGTAATAATCATGCGTGTAAATATGATACGAAAGTGTCATTCCATACGCAAAATATCCCAGCCAAACGGCCAGGAACATATACCGATACGGGCTCTTTTTAATCACCAGGCTGCCAATTAAGGCCAACAGGAACCATTCAAAACCGACCGTGCCCCTGATTTGGCCGTTCCATTGCAGATAAAAAACCGGGTCCGACCACAACTGGGGGAAAAATCGCAAACCGAACTGGCTGGCAAGCTGCCCGGTGACATACATGCCATAAATGTAAAACAGACCATACGGCAGAACGGTTAATATTGCAGCTACGCACACCTGCCGGCTGCTTAATGCCTTACGCAGCCCCATACTTCCCAAAATCAAACCGACCCAGGCGAAACCGACAAAAAAGACGGCTGTCGTTTTAACAAATATCGCCAATCCGGCCAATAATGCGGCCGGCAGCAATCTGCCCCATCCGGGTTGACGATACCAGCGCATCATCGCCCACCAGGCAATGATAATACTGGCTGTCAGGAGCGGGTCCGGTAGAAAGGCTCGGCTGGCAATAGCGCCAAAAGGCAAGATTAAATAATAAGCCAGGCCTATTAATGCCGCCCATCCGCCGGCCAGTTCCACAGCCGTAAAAAACAAAAATAGACCACCGATGACCCAGAACAAAATCGAATAAACCCGCGGCACCCACAGTTGTTCCGAGCCGATCACATGGTAAGTCGCCGCCGATAATGCCTCCAAAACAGGCGGTTCGATCAAACCTTCCGCCTGCCACTGACGCACGGCCACATCACGCTGCCATTGAGGCGCAGACTGGTTGCCCTGATAATACATGCCGCGCGCTATCAAAGCCGAATGTAACTGGCGCGTCGAGTTAAAATCAAGCGGCGGTTCGGATAAATCATAAAAACGGATTAACAAACCGACCCCGATCAGAATGATAAAAGCCAGCCAGTACAGGCTCTTTGACAGAATTTGTTTCATATCTTACCTCTCACCGGCGCACGGCCGGCAAAAAAGATTATTTTCAAGGAGCCGTCGCCCCCTTCGGATCGTTCGCTACAGGATGCATGAGATCGTAAATCACATAACCGTTGCCGCGTTCATACACCCGGTAGGTTTCCAGAACATTTTTTAATTCAGGCTGGTTATCCAATTCGGCAAAATCGGTGACGATAAAATAATATTTACCTTCAAGTTTATAATAAATATCATCCTGCACCTGTTGTTGACCGGCCAATTCGCGCATTTTGATATCCCCGGTGCTCTCCCAAACGGCCGGCATGGTATATCCCCAGTACATTAAACCCACGCCATAATCGTTAAACAAACCGACCACGGGTTTGTTGCCATAATCAAATTCGCGTCCCAATCGCCGCCACAAGTCCGGCTGCGCACGATAATCGCTGCGTTTCATTTCGGTGCGCACGGACCAAAGACTAAAAAGGCTACCGCCGATTACCACCAGGCTAAGAAAAACAATCCCGAAACGGCGTTTATCTTTATTCAAAGCCTGCCACAGGTTTTCACACAAAACCCCAATCCCAATGGCTGTCACCAGAATTAAGGGTTCCTGATAATAATCATGCGTTGATATATGGTACGCAAAAGCCAGACCATAAACGAAATAACCGCCAAACAGAGCGGCCAACAGCCAACGTTTATTGCGGTCAACCAGAAATAAAATCCCTGATAGAGCTGCCAGAAAGGCCAGCCAACCGGTGGTTAAATCGATTTTTGAAGCCCATCGGTAATAAAAAACCGGGTCAATAAACAATTCCGGGAAAAAACGTAAAGCATATTGTGTTTGTAAAAATCCGGAAATAAACAACCCATACACGTTATAAATAATAACCGGTAATAAAGCCAGCCCGGCAATCAACCAGACTTTAAGTGATTTAATACTTTTTATCAAACCCCAATCGTTTATTAATACGGCTGCAATCGCGGTCCCCAGGAAAAACACTGCCACCTGTTTCACCAGAATAGCCGCCCCGGTAAACAAGCCGGTTAAAAGTGCATCTTTCCACGAATGTGATTCCAACCAGCGTAATAATGCCCAGATCGAAAAGGCTATCAGAGCCACCATCAATGGATCGGGTTGGAACGAACGACTGGCCAGAATCGCGTAAGGTAAAAAGAGGAAATAAATGATTGCCGCCAAAGCGCCGCATTTACCGGTCAACTTGCGCATTAACAATAAAAGCGCCAATGCACCCAGGCACCAGAAAACGATTGAATAAACGCGTGGTATCCACAGGTAAGCATCACCGGCTGCCACATAAGTCATGGCTGTCAGATATTCAAAAATGGGCGGTTCAATCCATAATTCCGAACTAAACGACCAGGCTTTATCGTGCTCAAAGCCGCTCATGTGGTTGGGCATGAAGGCATAAAAACCGCGCGCAATAATGGCCGAATGAATCTGGCGCGGCGCATGAAAATCGAGCGGCGGGTTATCCAGATCAAACAAACGCACGGCTAAAGCCGCCAGGAACACCAGTAAAATGGCGGCAATATACCCGTTTTTGGTTGTAAAAATTTTCTTTAACATCTTTTTTCTTCCAATATTATTTAATGGGATGTTTAAGGTCAAATATTAAATACCCATCCCCCTGGGCAAAAACCGGATAACGACCGGTTAACAGTTCCTTTAATTGTGTTTGATTATCAAACTCGTTAAAAGCCAGAATAACAAACAGGTCTTTCCCGGCAATAAAATTATTAAAATAACTTTCGTAATTATCGATACCACCTTTGCCTGCCAGCGAAAACAGACGCTCGTCGCTGCTGGTCGGCCAACCGGCTGACATGGTTCGCCAGCCGTAATAACGCAGGCGCATGCCATAATCGGCCGTGAGGGCTACAAAAGTTTTATCGGCCGGTATGGCCTCGCCAATTTTTTGCCAGGCAGCCGGCTCTTTTTCATAATTATTGGCGTATAAAACTGAGCGCCCCACATACAGTCCGTAAAATGCGGCAAAAAACAAAATAAAAACCACACCCACCCGCCATATCCGGGGCTGGGTTTTCATCTTTTCCCAGAAAGCGTCCATTACCGTACCAAGCGTCAGGGCAATCAGGGCAATCAGCGGCAGATGATAATATTCGTGTGTCAGGTATTGGTAGGGAAAGACTAAACCATAAATAAAATAACCTGTCCAAACACCCAACAAACCCTGGCGCATACGTCCCTTAACCAGGCACAACCCCAGCAATCCTAACATAAACGGAAAGATGTTGGTCAGGCTTTGAATCATCGCCAACCAGTCGGCATAAAAACCGGTGCTGAAGATCATTGAATATAATGAGCCGCTCCAGAAAGACATAAAATCGCCTGAGCGCTGCGTGTTAAAAACGAAATAATACAAAAGAGAGGGGATTACCATCAACCCGGCCATGAGCCAGACCTGTAAATCGGACCACCATTTTTTCCAACCGGTGGTGTTTAGAACCAGCAAAATCGCCATAGGGCCTATGAAACAGGCGGAAACAATTTTTACCAGCAAGGCCATCATACCGCACAGTCCGGCAGCCAGCGCCCACGGCCAACTGCGTTTTTCGGACCATTTCATCAGGGTGAAAATACTCACCAGAATCCACATCACCATCCACGGGTCCGGTTGAAAAGAGCGGCTGGCGACAATGCTGTATGGCAAAAAGAAATAAAAGCTCAACGATACCAAAATTCCGGCGGTTGAAGTGTACCGTTTAAGGATACGCCATAAAACCAGACCGCCAATAAGCCAGAAAATTGCCAGGTAAATGCGTGCTATCCAGACCTGCTCAGAGCCGATTAATACATAGGTCCAGCCCACCAGGTTTTCAAAAATGGGGGGTTCATATATTTCCAGGCTGGCCAGGTTGGAAGCCTGTTTTACCATCTCGGCCGGCAGGTTGGCTTCATTTTGATAATACACCGCCCGGGCAATAATAGCCGAGCGCAGTTGGCGCGTCAGGTGAAAATCAAGCGGCGGGTCCATCAAATCATACAGACGGATGCCAAAACCGGTGATAAAAATTAAAATAATCACCAGATTCGTGAGCATGTTTTTGTTAATTAATTTTGGCAAACCTGATTTAAACATACGTTTCACCCGTTTCCGGCCAGGGTTTTATCCCGCCTTTGTTTCCTCATTTTTACTGCCAGAGATACCAGAGGGTATAATCCCAGCGTATTAAGAAGTGTGTACACAAAACGCGGCCAGTCGCGCCGGAAGTTGGCGGGGTAATTCCAAAAACTTCTCAAATAATCCCGTAACGCCTCCCCCCAGCGTTCCCCCTCAGACATATAATACGCATTAAAGCGATAAGCGCCGGATAAAATTCTTTTTTCATTGCGCCGGTAGCGCGCTTCAAACAACGCATCCGTTTGCATCCATTCCAGAATCCGAAAAGCATCTGCGCCAAATGAAGCCGCCTGAGCGACGTTTTTTGCCCCGGCATGGTAACGCGCTGCCGCCAGCGTTTCCGGCAAATAGGCAATCGACGTTCTTGCAGCGATGCGCAGCCAGAGATGGTGGTCAAGCGTATAATGAAAGCGGGTATCCAACAAACCGGTCTCCTGAAGGAATTTGCGCCTGAAAAATACACCAGGCTGCCCGATGATTTCAAAACGCATCAGGCCGTCCAATCCCCAATCTTCATAACGCATCAGGTTAATCGCCTGATTCGCGCCGTCGATCGCCAGCACATCGCCGTAAACCAGCCCTATATCCGGGTGGCGGTCAAAATAATCCAGCACTTTTTTTAAGGTACCGGGTTGGTAAACATCATCGGAATTTAACCAGGCGACAATCTCCCCACGGGTCTGCCGCAGCCCTTTGTTAATGGCGTCAGCCTGGCCTTCGTCTTCTTCCGAAATCCACCAGGCCAGGCGGTCGGCATGCCGCCGGATGATATCAACGCTGCCGTCTGTTGATCCACCGTCGACTACGATGTATTCAAGACCTTCCACATCCTGGTTTAAAACCGATAACATGGTTTGTTCCAGAAAAAGGGCCTGCTGGTAGGACGGGGTTACAACAGATAAACGAATGTTTGAGTTCATGGTTTTAAAACAGTGAATCGTAATCAACCCGCGGGAAAACGCGTAACTTGCCACCCACCGTGGCGTCAATCACTTCGCGTCCGGCTTGTTGATAGGTTTCGCGCGCCAGTGTATAAGCCAGCTCCGAAGTTTCCAGATCGGGCAACTGCCAGCGAAACCCTTTGCCAAAATAAACCGGTGAAAAATGGTTGGGGTCATCCCCCTGCGAAACGACGGTGGTGTTGGGTTTACCCTGGGTGGTAAAGTTGTGATCCACGCCAATTAAAACCACCTGATCAAATCCCAGGTAAAAAGCCACCTGCAAAGCCACGTTGGTCACCGTGGCGCCTTCCCAAAGGCGGCCGCCGATATCTCTGGCAAATTTCATCCCGGTATGCGTGGTATGCAGGAAAAAGAGGTTATCTTCCTTTTTTAACCAGCGCCGTGAGCGCCATGAGACAAAGCGCGGCAGGGTTAAAGCCTGAATATCGGCCGCACATTGTTCAATCACCAGGTCGTTGACACACAGGTAATAACTGGTTTGAAAACCCAGTTCGGGATACATTAAATAAATCCGGTTCATCCCGATGGTTTTTTCATTTTTTAATTTACTCATATCTGTATTACGCAGGCTGGGACCGTTGCCAATAATAAAACAACGTTTTCCTTTTTGCGAATCATGCAGATCGTGCAGTTGTTGAACCGTTTCCTGCCGCCAGGGATGAAAGGTGGCTTCAGGCCATAAAGTAGCCCGCACCCAGGCGTCACGTGTTTCACGGGCGCTATTAAAGAGCGGTTCAGGCAGAATATTTTTCAGGGTCTCTTTAAGTGTCATTCTGTGCTCAACCGGGCCGTTGCACCGCCGTCAACAACCAGGGCGTTGCCGGTCATAAATGATGATTGGTTTCCGTCCGCCAGGAAATAGATGGCATGGGCAATCTCTTCCGGTTGCCCCACCCGGCCATTAACGGTTTTACGCGCCAAATTTTCAAGGCGATCGGTTACCGTACCCCCCGAAAGATTATCACGATCCATACTGGCGCGCAGCATCGGGGTATCTACTGCACCGGGTAAAACCGCGTTGGCACGGATATTATCACCGGCAAATTCAATCGCAATGGCGCGCGTCAGTGCCAGCAGCCCGCCTTTGCTGGCTGCGTAAGCTGCCACACCTGGCGAGGTGCAGATGGCATGCACGGAAGATATATTTACGATCGCGCCGTGTCCGCTGGCCTTAAGCAAGGGATGCGCCAGTTTTACACCCAGAAAAGCGGAACGTAAATTGGAGGCGATGGTGGCATCCCATTCTTCAACACTAGTTTCCAGAATGGGTTTTGAAACCTGCAAGGCGGCATTGTTTACCAATGCATCCAGGCTTGAAGTAAAAGACTGTGTATTTTCAAAAATCGCATGCATCTGTTTGCCGTCTGAAATATCGGCTTTAATAAACAGTCCTTTTTCGGGGAAAGCATCGCCAAAATCCTTGCGGTCCACCCCGATCACTTTCCAACCCGCTTCGGCAAAAACTTTAACTGTTGCCCGGCCTATTCCACCGGCCGCACCCGTAATTAATACAACTCTCGGATTATCCATTGTTTTACTACTCCTTGTTTAAAAGATCGGGACACAGATTTTCGTTGATAAACCGGTTCTCTGCGTTGAGGATATTGGATGAAAGTTCATCCGTTTTAAACTGGATACAGTACATATTTATAAAATAAGGCGCATCTCTTAAATAGCCACCCAAAAGGTTGGCTTCATCAAATCGTTTTTCGCGGGCGTAAGCCTCATAAAAGGGCATCCATTCCGAAGCATCCGCCGGGTTTAAACCCAGTTTCAAAACTTCGTCGCCCAGAGTGGAAATAGTTTTCCAATCGTCGTTTTGACGCGCCAGACTGGCTTTTTGATAATAATAACACCAGTTGTGCTCCGGTTCAGCGCCAAAAATGGCCTGCGGCGGTTGTTTACCTTCCGCATGACTTAGGATTAAATCCGGCCGGGAGAACGGATAAATCATTAAAACCTGTGCGTCGCTGTTTTCAGGGATTTCAGCCCTTTGCGCTTCCATAACGTGCAAACAACTACCGCCGGCCGGTAAATTGAGCACCAACATATTCTTAAAATCGATTTTTACATCCACCCGGCGCATTGTTTTGCCATAACTTTGCCGGGTTAACATTGCAGCCAGTGTATCCTGGTTGATCGCCTCACCGCCAATTTTAACGGTTTGTTCACCGGGCCGGTATATCAGGTTGGCCGGAGCCCAAATTTCATAACTCTCCGCGAGACGATAG